>JALVQI010000219.1 GCA_027031485.1 Candidatus Aminicenantota bacterium
TAATTGTGTGTGTGTGTGTGTGTGTAGTGATAGCTTTGAGCATTGAGCCATGAGCATTGAGCCAATTTGTGAATTGGGAATTGGGAATTGTAAATCGGAGATATTGGTTTTTAGTTTTTTATTTTTTTGCGAAAAGTGGCTTGTCCGGCACTTTCTTTCCAACGGTAAATGTGAAAACGCGTAGGCTGAATAAGGAATATAAGAAAAAAACTTCACCAAAGAAACACTAATCTTAAAAGATAGTGTGGGGGTGAATCGTGAATCGGAACTGTTAGTGTTAAGTTCTTTCATACTCCCCGTATTATTAAATCTCCCCTTCATGCTCCTCAAACTTCCCCTCATAATATTTCTTTTTACCATATGGTTTTATGATTTGTCAAGAGTTTTGGGAATTTTTATTTTTTTTGATTATTTTTTTTAATCTTTTTATATACTCTTTTTTTAAAAAAGAGTATTCAAAGATATCTCCCGAAAACACTATCTTATTGTTTTCATCCAAAAGATAAAGATCAGTTTCGTAATTTAAAGGTTCTTGCTCTATAAAATAAAGAGCATACTTATCCAATGTTTTATCAAGATAATATCTTATATAGCTATCCGAATTTTCCAAAGATACTATGTAAAACTTTATTTTTGATATTTCAGACAGCTCAACATAAAAGTCATAAATTGTTTTAAGCTTCATCAAACATACTCCACACTCAAAGTTCATCTCGTAAATAAGTTTATACCCTTTATTGCCTGCATTTTGTTCCTTCGGTTTTTTCTTGCCTTTTTCAAAACTTTTTATCTTGCCTGATATCTTATATTCTTTTCCTTTCAGTGAGTCTGCTTTTCTTATTATCAAATTCTTATGGCGATTTAATCTGATTGTTTTTACAACAAACATCGTAAGAATTATTAATATTATTATGAATATAATCTTTATTAACTTTTTTATCATTATTTAACCTTTTTTATTTTTTTTATAATTATATTTATATTTTATTTAATATGATTTTTTAATGTATTCGAATTTTAATATTTCATTTGAGCCGGCTCCGTATATGGTAGAACTATCTTCGGAAACTCTGATTTTATGGACTTTTTTATCAAGTATAAGCTCCTCTTCCAATTCTCCTTTGTTATTCATTATATATATCGTATTAGTATAAGACCCTTCTACAGGTATTCCTTCTTTATCAAAAAAATACCTACCCGAGTACAATAGAAAAAATTTATCGGTTTTTTTATTATGAGATATCCCGACATATCCCCATCTCGTTTTTTTATTGGGCGTCATTGTATAATATATACCCGCAGGGACTATATTGTATTCAGGGAAAAACAAGTCAGGTCCGTAATATGTCGCAATCAATTTCCCGCTTTTAATATCATAATTCTCAATTAAAGAACCATACTTTGTGGCAATATATAATTTATTTTTCAAATATAAAATATCACCTAAAAAACCATGAGAATGTTGTTTTGCAAATCTTCTGTTCTTAAACTTAAGAGGTATTTTACCGATTCTTCGTATCAATCTCCCTTTTTCATCATATTCAAGGATTCTTCCTCTTGTGGTAATTGCTGTTGCGTACATATGATTGTTTTTCGTCATAACAATTTGAACGGGGATCTCATCTGTAAACTTAATTATTTTTATCGGTTTGAAATTATCATTAAACACATTTTTCAGACTAAACTTTTTTATTAATGTAGTTGTTAAATCATATATCCAGAACATATTTTCATCATTCGGGTCTCTGATAATATCGCTTGCTCCTATGAATTCAGAAGGTCCCTGCCCCTTTCTGCCGAACGATTTAAGTAATTTTCCTGTTTCATTGTTAAATATTTTTATTAATTTGTCGGATTTCATATCTATTGTAACGATATATTTATCAACTATATTAAAGTTTGATAATAAATTTATTTTCTCTTTATTTACAAGAATTACGGATGATAACTTTTTTGCTTTTCGGGGATTTTCTAACTTTTTATAACTCACATAATTATACTTTGAAAATTCATTTGAACAACTTATCAAAGCTGACAGAAGAAAAATAAAAATCACAAGATTCTTTTTACTGATCATAAATACCTCCGTTTTAATATTTCAAATAGTATAAAATTATGCCCGCATAGGAAGTAATTCCTATGCGGGCTATTTTCATATCATTTTTCTTTAGAACATTTTCCTGATTCCTTATAATAATAATGAACATTTCTATCACCACCAACATAACAAATAGAATTAGCCTCAGGACAACATGTGCCACTATCTCCCTTTGATCCAGACATTAAAGGAACAACTATTGATATAACAACAAACATCAATACTACAGAAACCATAACAAAAATTTTAATTAAATTCTTTTTCTTACTCATTTTCCTTACCTCCGTAGTTTGTTTTTTTTATTAAATCAGTTTCATAGCCTTTTTTTTCTATAATTACGGAGGTTTTAATTTATTGTTAATAAAATGTTCGTAAATATGTTTACTGACGAGTGCGTAATTGTGTGTAGTGATAGCTTTGAGCATTGAGCCATGAGCATTGAGCCAATTTGTGAATTGGGAATTGGGAATTGTAAATCGGAGATATTGGTTTTTAGTTTTTTATTTTTTTGCGAAAAGTGGCTTGTCCGGCACTTTCTTTCCAACGGTAAATGTGAAAACGCGTAGGCTGAATAAGGAATATAAGAAGAAAACTTCACCAAAGAAACACTAATCTTAAAAGATAGTGTGGGGGTGAATCGTGAATCGGAGCTGTTAGTGTTAAGTTCTTTCATACTCCCCGTATTATTAAATCTCCCCTTCATGCTCCTCAAACTCACCCTCATAATATTTCTTTTTACCATATGGTTTTATGATTTGTCAAGAGTTTTGGGAATTTTAAATTTCAATTATTTATTCAATATATTTTATCAGGAATCATTAAAAAGTTTGTTTTTTATTATTTC
>JALVQI010000220.1 GCA_027031485.1 Candidatus Aminicenantota bacterium
TTATTGCGTGCTTTTTTAAATACAGATAAAGGTATCCATTAAACAATGTTATAATAATAAAAAATATTATGGGAATAATCTTCTCAATCATTATAATACTCCTTTACACATTTATAAGTACAATAATCTCCATATAATAAATAAAGTACCACGCTTGTTTTATTATAAACTTCTAATGCTGTCCATATATATCCTGTCACTTTTTCTCCAAATTCTCCTGCCTTATATAGGGCAATTGTTTTATTTTCCATGAATATAATTTCTGCTTCGCCTGCTGTTTGAGTAGCTGTCGGTAATAACATACAACCTGACATACATCTTACAAAACAGGGAGCAGTAACCATCTTCCATGTATCTTTCATAGTGTACTTAGCCACATCCCATAAATAATGCATATACTCATCAACATCCAAAATTGTATTACTATCTATCTCTTTTCCAGCAGCTAAATTATGTTCTTTAACCCAATTTTTCCCGTAAAGCCCCCAAGGATCAACATAATTCACAGGATTATTATTCACAAATCTGTAAAGATTCAGTCCTCCCGATATTCCGATGGGATCCTCGGTTATGAACCTTCCTGTTTTTGGGTCATAATATCTATGGTAGTAGTAATAAAGACCGCTCTCGGTGTCATAGTATTTTGATTGGAAACCTATGGGGGTGGTGTTTTCACCGGTACGGTTTATAAGATTTCCGAATACATCATAGGTCCTTTGCTCTTTTATTTCTCCCGTTGAATTGTCTTTTGCAACCTTTTCTATTGTTCCCACCTGATCGGTAAAATATATGTATCCTCCCTGATTCATCGGGTTTTGTATGAAGCCTCCCCAATCACTCACTTCTCCGTAATTAAGATGTCCCAGTATCTCATCATTTCTATATCCTATGAAATATTTCCTCAAAGGTTGATTGTTTTTATCAAGCTCATATGAAACTGCCGTTCCGTCGTATAGGAATTTGGTGATTGTGCCGTTTACCTTTTTTTGTAATCTCCTTCCGAATATATCATAGATGTATTCGGCCGTCGTATCCTTCGGGGAACTTTCGGACGGATAGTGTTCGTATTTTATCATTCTGTTTTCAGAATCATAATAAAACTTCTTTGTCTCCGAGATATTGTTCATAGGCTAAATATCCTTTCCCCTTTTTCAACTCTTTTTGACGGAGTGTATATCGCAATGAAAATACCGTAAGGGATAAAAATCAATATTGATTTTATTATTATCTCAGATACTTTCAATCTCTTTTTTCTCATATGCCAGATCCCGAATATCAAAAGAATAAAATGGATTGTGATATATTCAGTTAGGAAAAAAGAACCGCTTACCCCGGTTATAAAAAAGACGAATAAACAAATAACTCCGAGTATTACACTTAACTTTAGAGGAATTTCATAGTCCAGATAATATCTTCTTAATTCATCTATTCCCGATAGCTTCTCTTCTTTCTCATCACTTTTCCACTTTACAATACTGTTTATAATAAAATTTATAATCAGATAACTTATTCCGTATATTGTTAGATCAATAATAATTCTTACATCGAATGAATCTTTAAGATATTTTTCTATCACCATCCCGTAATGTGAATATATAAAAATAAAAACAGGTAAAACTAAAATATTCTTTATAATCTCTTTTAATAAATATTTATTATTTGACTTCATATATTTCAAGAATGTAAATTCCTTACCATAGATAGCTATCCCTTTGAAATAAATATTTCTTATTATCTTATAAGAGAAAATCCATATAAATATTATAAACCACTTTTCTATTGAAATATTATTTAACATTCTATTCTTCATTGATATTACATATTCACTGCTTTTAACAAGTAGTTCTTCAACATTCATAATTCCTACCCATATTATGACTGTTAATATTATATTATATGTTAATAAAAGATTTTTAATATTCCTAAAATTCAATCTGATTTCTTCTTTTATTTTAATTTCCCTTAAAGCATCCAAAGCCTTATTAATTACAGACTTTTCTTCGCCTTTCAATTTTCCGTAATGGACATTATTTTCAATACTTCTTTTAATTCCATCTTTTAAGCTCTTTATCTCGTTTTCGGATCTCTTTGAGAATATACTCTCAGGACCTCCCGCTTTTATGGATTTTTTGAAATACTCCAGAGCTTTTTCGTATTCGCCTTTTAGTTTGAACATTATACCAAAGTAATAGAAAACAGGTGATAGAAGTATTTCTTCATAAAGATAGTATGTAAAATTTTCTTTTTTTATCTCTTTTAATGCAAGATTAAAATACTTTAACGCCTCTTCAAATCTACCATATTTATAACTGAGATAGGAGAATATGTAATTAACAAACATTTGATTGTTGCTCTTCCCTGATCTGTCTATTCTTACTATTTCAACCTCTTTAATAATTTTTTCATATTCATTTATCATTATCCCATTATCAGCCAAAATTAACATCAAAGAGAAAATTATATCGGCAATCATACCCGAATCTGCTTTTTTGAATTTATTTAATGCTTTTTTATAGTAAAACACCGCTTTATCATTATATCCCAACAATGAAAACATTTTCCCTAACTTATGATATGTTTCCGGTTTTTCAGATTTAACCAATATGGCTTTTTCTGTTTCTTTTATAGCTTCCTTTAATCTTTTTTCATGAAATAAACGGATTGATCTATAATAATGTCTATAGTATTTGCTGAATAATTTTAATAAAGGCTTTTTCAAAAAAAACAAATAAACCATCATTAAAAAAGGAATAAGTAAAGCTAAACTTAATGTCTAAACTGACATTTCTTAATACCTCACTTTGAACATGAATAAGCACAATATACAACTTGGCCTGAAATAACAGCTATTCCGGCCTCAATTAAATGAGCTAATGTCTCCTTCAATCATTCTTTTTAATGTTTCTCCACACAAACCAGAAATATATTATGTTCATCG
>JALVQI010000221.1 GCA_027031485.1 Candidatus Aminicenantota bacterium
CTTTATTCCTCAGCAACCTTAATGATGTCCAATCTGTCTTTACCTCCACCGATGTGAGCGTATAAAAAAACTCTCCTTTTCCACTGTTCCCACTGTGACTTACAAGGTCTATCTCCATATATCCAACTCTCTCTACTCTCCTATCATAAAAACTCTCTATCTTTATCTGCTTCTTTATATGATTCCTCCTCGCTTTCCTGCTCTTGTACTTTGACAATATCTTATACTTCTTTTTCTCATCTCTTAACAATCTTTCTATTGTTGAACTACTCATCTCTTTTATCAACTCCTTATCCTCTTCTCCTATCTTCTCAAAATACTCATTATCCACTATCCACTCCCAGTTCTCATCTATGAAAGATTTTAGATGAACAGAGGAGATAAAGCCTGAAAGAGACCAGATAATTTTTAAGTGTGGGATTAGTTCCTTGCCGTATGTCTTCTTCCTTCCTCTTTTCCTCTCTAATGTCTTTGATATATCAACCTTTACTCTTACTCCTTTCTTGTTGTAGATTGTCTTATTCTCAAGATTTAGAAGATAAATAATATGTTTTCTACTGTATTTTGTACTCTCCTCAAGCTCTGTTAGCATCTTCCCTTTCTCCTTCTTACTCATTCTCTTATACCTCGCTGCATTCTTCTTGACAATTTCTCTTTTTTGTTTCATATTAAATTCCCCATCGGGGAACGTTATTGTCATTGGTTGTCACCTCCTTCTTTTTTTGGAGGTGATAACCTTTTTTTAATTCTTTTTCAAGTCCTTTCATCTTTTCTTCCTCCTTTTCGGTATGATTTTTTTGACTAAACTTATCCGTTTCGGTAAGATTATTTTTGACGCAGAGGGGAAAATTGATTTAAAAAATCTAATATAGTATAATATCACATGAAAAACAATGGAATTTTGAAGGAAGGCGAAGTTGTCTTTTACCCTCAAATCGGGCTGGGGACAGTTGAAGGAAAGAATGAGGAATCATATATAATCTCTTTCAGGGATAAACAATCGCGAATTTTTGTTCCATTTGAAGATATTGGGAATAAAAAAATAAGACCTCTTATGAAAAAGTCTGAAGTCGACAATCTTTTTTCTTTTTTTGAAAATAATGAACTTAAAATAGAAAAGGATTGGAAAAGAAGATACAAATTTCACAATGAACTCTTTCTTGAAGGAAGTCCGAGAGCCCTGGGTTTGATAGTCAAAAACCTTTTATTTATTGATAGAAAAAAGGGCTTAACAAAAAATGAAAAAAGATTTTTTGAAAAAGTTTTCTCTCTCCTTTCCCTTGAAATCTCCAGAGTTCTAAAAAAGGATGTTGAGGAGATAAAATCAGAAATAAAGGAAAGAGTTTTCAGAGGGTTTAAAGAGCTTTCTAATTAAATGATTTCATACATTTTAATTTTTATTTTCTTTTTAGTATTAAGTGCTTTTTTTTCATCGGCTGAAACCGCATTAACAGGTTTAAACAAAGATAAGATTGATTATCTTTCAAAAAAAGGTGTGAAAAAGGCAAAACTTTTAAAAGACCTAATCTCAAAACCATCAGAATTTCTCTCAACCATATTAATCGGTAATACTCTTGTAAATGCTGCTCTTGCTTCAATTTCAACGGCAATTTTTTCAAAGTTTTTTGAAAAAGACAGTTATTCTCTTTTGTATTCCACAATACTGGTAACCATTCTGATTCTGATATTTTCAGAAGCCACCCCCAAGTCCGTTGCAGCAATTTATTCAGAAAAAATTTCTTTTACCTATGTATATTTTATCAAATTCTTTAAAATACTTTTTTCTCCGTTCGTGTTAATTTTAAATTGGATAACCAATTTGTTTTTAAAGAGAGTAAGAATAGAGCAGGAGCAGGGTCCTCACATTGACGAAGAAACTCTTGCTCTCTGGTTAAAATCTCACAAAATTGACATTCCTTCGGAACGCAGGAAAGAGCTTTATCACAGATTTTTTTCATTTTTTAATAAAAGAGTCAAAGATGTTATGATCCCGAGACACAAGGTTGTTTCAATAGAAATTAACTCACCTCTGACAAAGATTGTAGAAATAATTGAAAAAAACAGGTTTTCACGATTCCCTGTTTATGAAAGAAAACTGGATAACATAAAGGGAATCCTTTTAACTAAAGATCTGATGTCAGCCTATTTAAATAAAAGAAAATTAATCATCAGGGAGATTTTAAAAAAACCAATTTATCTTCCTGAATCAGCTTTCATAGAATTTGCACTTAATAAAATGAGAAAGAATAGAACCCACATTGCCATAGTTGTCGATGAATTTGAAAGTTTTGAGGGAATTATTACGATGGAAGATATTATTGAGGAACTAACCGGGGAAATTGATGATGAAAAGGACATGGAGAAAGAAAAGAACATTATAAAAACCGAAAGAGGGTGGATAATCGAAGGGGAAACTCCTTTGAGAGAGTTAGAGCTGGAAATTCCGGAGTTAAACCTCTCCTATAACGAGGATTTCTCGACATTATCAGGCTTTGTTCTTGATAAAATGGGGAAAATTCCTGAGGAAGGCGATAGTTTTGTGTTTGATGGTTTTCATGTTGAGATATTAAAAGTTAAAGAAAATAGAATAGAAAAAGTTAAGCTGGAGAAAATCAATGAAAATTCTGTCAACAAATAGAAAAGCATACAATGATTTTGAAATTCTCGACAAATTTGAAGCCGGGATTGAACTGAGAGGGTCAGAAGTAAAAAGTGCTAAAAGGGGAAGCTTTAACTTAAAAGATAGCTATTGCAGAATAAAAAACGGAGAAATCTATCTTGTAAACTCATATATTGCACCTTACGAACAGGCAACCTATAATAATCACGAACCCAGGAGAACAAGAAAACTTTTGATGCACAAAAAGGAAATAATAAGGATACATTCCAAGGTTAAAGAAAGGGGGCTTACAATTATTCCTCTAAAAGTTTATCTTAATGAAAGGGGACTTATAAAGGTGGAGATAGCTCTTGCCAAAGGAAAAAGAAAATATGAGAAAAAACAAAAACTCAAGGAAAAAGCAATCAAAAGAGAAATGGATAGATATCTAAAAAAGAAAAAATTTTAAATATGCTTTTTAAAATCCTGAAAATTCAAATTCTCAAATATAAGTTGAGGAGTAATAAATACAGCAGAAAAGAAAAAGGAAAAATCGCTGAGGAGTTTGCAACTTTTGTGCTTGAACTTAAAGGTTATAAAATTCTAAAAAGGAACCTATTTATAAAAAAAGGGGAGATCGATATTCTTGCAGTTAAAAACAAAGTTCTTTATGTTTTTGAAGTTAAGTTTAGAAAGGGAGACAGTTTCGGAAAAGCGGAGGAGGCAATTGACTTTAAAAAAAGAGATAGACTTTACAAAATTTCTCAATCTTTTAATTTGGATAAATATGAAAACATTGATTTAAAGTTATTTTATATAAATTTGAGCGAAGATGGAAAGTTGAAATATGGTATAATTGACTTTTAAAAAAGAGGAATTTATGGACAGAGCCGAATTGATTTTAAAGAATTTAATAGAAAAAGCAAAGGAGTACAGCGACATAGAATTCAGGCTTTTGCTTGAAAAGTTTCTTGAAAGGGAAGGAAAAGATGGTGAAAATTCATTTATTTCAGCTCTTTTAAACAAAAAATTTAATCTGAAAATAAGATTAAACATGGTGAGGGTTGCAGGATACAAAAGGAATCCTGCCTTTTTAATTCCTCTAAAAACACTCGCTGAGACAGAAACAAATATAAATCTTCAGAGGGAAGCTATAATCGCCATATCAAAATACAATGATAAGAAAGCTTTGAATATATTAAGCTTACTTCTTGAAAAAAATAGTAACCCTGAGCTTGAAAGTGTTTTAAAGGGAGAGATCTCAAAGATAAAGCAGAATAATCCTGTGTTGGGTTTATTACCCAGACTTGTTGCTGCAGACACTGATAAAAAATCTTTGAAAAATATTCTTTCGGTTTTAAAGAGGATTGTTGGTCCTTCCGAAGCCAAACTTTTCCTCCCCTATCTGAATATCAAAGACAGAGAAATTTTAATGGCAATTTATGAAATTCTCTGTAATTCAGCGGATGCTTCATTAAAAAATATTATCAGAGATAAGTTTAACGAATTTTATGAACCCATCCCCTGCAAAACACATATTAAGTGCGAAACTCTTTATAATCTCTTTATCCCTTATAGTGTTTACATCAGTAAAAACCCGGATAAAATATTTATTGAGGATTTGAAAAAACTTTTCAATACCTCACAGGATGGAAGAATTCATGAATTGATAATCAAACTTTTAGCATCTTTCCCCTATAAAGAGGCCATTGATGTTCTTGCGGAAATTTATGAAAAAAAAGAAAATTACAGAGAAACCATAATTACCAATTTAAAGGGAAATGAGGTGGGAGCTGAACTTATTATAAACTTTTTTTCCGGAGCCGATGAATCATCTTCTCATAGTTTGAAAGAGCTAATGTTAAAGGTTTTGCTATCAACAAAAAACGGTGTTTTCTTTTTGAAAGACAAATTTCAACAGATGAGCGATGTGGATAAAATAATAGTATTAAGCAATCTTTCTCAACAACATTATAAAGCGTTCAGAAATCATGTTCTTGATGCTTTTACTTCCGATGATATCAGAATTAAAAAAGTAGCCATTAGAAAATTTGAGGAAAATTTTGATTTTAGTGTTGAGCAGCTTTTAAAAAAGGAAATAATATATGCTTCTGCCCACACCGAAAAGGATATATTGAATGCCATAAAAAAACTCTTCCCTATCTTTTTATTTTATCATCTATTTTATTATCTTGTGGAGAAAAAGCCTTCTTTAAAGAAAAGCATTGATATTATTAATTTTGTCAGGGATATTGCCGCATTTGAGCCTGTGCTTGTTTCAAAACAGTACGGCCTATCCGATTATATCACACGCTCTTTTGAAATAATTTCCAATAATCCCAATAAAGCTTTGCTTACACCTTTCTTCACGATATTTTCAAAAATCAAATTCTGGGAGGCTGAAACACTGAAAAGTATTGAAGATTTGTTTGAAAAACTCATCAAAGCAAGGGGAAACAAATTAACTTCGGAAGAAAAACTTGAAATAAAGAGAGTTAAAGAAAATTTTTTATATATCAGAAAAGACCTTAAAAAAATAAATGAAGGTAGAAAATATCTTGATATTTTTTATAAAAATAATGAGAGTTTAGAAAATTTAATTAAGATTTTCACCAATTATCCTCTCACCGCTTTTTTAGAAAGAAAAAAGATTTTTAATATTCTGAGCTCAAAGTTTGAAACAGAGGGAGAGCTTTATTTTAAAAAGTATTTTTCATACTTTGAAGCACACCATTATATTACTTACAATCTATTTTCCAATAAAAAGGAGAAATTATTGTATTTTGATAAATCAAAAATTAAACCTCAAAGAATAGCTCTTGTGTTTAAAAACAGGAACTTACTTCCTTTACTCAGAGAACAATTTTTAATGATTTTTGATGATCTTGAATTTGTATTTGATAATTATGATCAAAATGATTTGATTGTAATGGATTCACAGTTTTATTTAAGCAAAAAGGATGAATTTAATAGTAAAAGAAAGCTGATTATCATTTTAAATGACATTAAAGATTCTTCAATGGTGGATAATAAATTTGCAAAAATGTTTTTGCCTGAATTTAGTCTTTATAGAAT
The DNA here is from genome assembly GCA_027031485.1 of Candidatus Aminicenantota bacterium. Classification (GTDB taxonomy): domain Bacteria; phylum Acidobacteriota; class Aminicenantia; order JAMOAD01; family JAMOAD01; genus JALXDT01. Next base: position 5,675 of record JALVQI010000221.1, read on the forward strand.
ATTAAAGTCAACAATAGAGGAGCTTTTTTAATGGGAAAAATAGTTGTACTGCCTACTGAGATAGCAAGAAAGATTGCAGCAGGCGAGGTTGTTGAAAAACCGCTCTCTGTTGTTAAGGAGCTTGTGGAAAATTCTCTGGACGCCAATTCTGATTTTATAGAGGTGGAAATTGAAGAGGGGGGGAAGAAAAAAATTGTTGTAAAGGATAATGGAGACGGGATTTTAAAAGAGGACCTTCCGATTATTTTCAAGAGACATTCCACTTCAAAGATTAAGACTGTTGATGATCTTGAAAATATAATCACCTATGGTTTCAGAGGTGAGGCTCTTTCAAGTATAGCGGAAATCTCAAAAACCACCATAATAACAGCAACATCATCGGATGAGGTTTCCTCCAAAATAAGCTTTTTTAATGGTGAGCTTTCGGAGATAGAGAGTGATACTTACAGAAAGGGGACAACTGTAATTGTTGAAAATCTTTTTTATAATCTGCCTGCGAGGAAAAACTTTTTGAGAACAAATCAGACAGAGGCTCTTGCTATTAAAAGATTTTTAAGGGATTTTTCCCTTGCAAACGAAAAGGTTAGTATAAAGCTCATTTCCGATGGAAAAGAGGTTTTCTTTTATGAAGCTGTTTCTTCCAAAAGTGATAGATTTTATCAGGTTTTTGGCAAGGAAAAATTTTATGAGGATTTTATGGAGATAGAGGGAGATGGAGTTGACTACCGACTCTACGGTTTTTTTGTTAAACCGGGGTTGACAGAGTATAAGAAATATCCCCAGCTTACCTTTGTCAATGGCAGGTTTGTAAAGGAAAAGGTAACCGTTCAAGCTATCTATCAAGCTTATGATACCTATTTGCAGAAAGGGATTAAACCCGGCTTTATTATTTTTATCAATGTTCCGCCTTCGGATCTTGAAGTAAACATTCATCCGACAAAAGCCGAGGTTAAATACAAACACTCTTCGGATATGTTCAGGTTTATAAGAAACTCAGTTAGAAGAGGGCTGGAAAATTTTTACCTTGAAAGGGAGATTCCAGACGATTCAGACTCTTCGGATTTTCAGGATTATTCATCAACTTTTAGTAAAAGCTCAAGTTCAAGGTTTGTGAAAGATACCTCAAGCTCTGCAAAAAATGGAAGTCATGAGCTCTTCCCAAGGGACTTTATCAACAGGGAAGAAAGGATCCCCTTTATGGAAACAGAGGAAAAAGCTCACAATTTCAGAGTTATCGGGCAATATCTTGATAGTTATGTGATTGTGGAAAAAGACGGTAAGCTTTTAATAATTGACCAGCACAATGCCGATGAAAGAATAAGATATGAAAGATTATTGGAAAAAACGGAGGAAACAACCAAAAGTATTGCACCGATTTTTCCTCTTATTTTTGAAATAAGACCGGATGATGATTTTGAAGATAAGATTAAAAGACTTCAGGAATTAGGTTGGGAGATAGAGCTGTGGGGAGAAAAAAGTATACATATAAAAAAGTATCCTGCGATTATGCACAGTGAAAACATAAGAGAGTTTGTTTTTGAATATTTTGAAAAGGGAAAAGAGAGTAATCCCGAAGATGATATTTTAAAACTGATGGCATGCAAATCAGCCATTAAAGTTAACCATAAACTCAATTATGAAGAGATGGTGCAGCTTGTATCAGACCTTTTCAAAACAAAAAACCCCTACCTCTGCCCCCACTCAAGACCCATTATAGTTGAAATAACAGAAGATTTTATCAAAAGAGAGCTTAAAAGAAAGTAATGAAGCCTCACGTACTATTGTTTTAAATAAAAACAGAGTTAAATAGTTCGGAAAGAAGCTCTAATTTCTTTTTATAAAATACTCCGGCCTTTTTTCTCTCCATAGCTCCCATTTCTTTTCGTTTTTACCTATTCTTATATAATAATGATATCCCTTGTAGTTTGAAATACCTCTATATAAATCTCTGACACCATCAAAATCATCAAGCAATAACCGTATTGAACCCTTATAATTACCTCTCATATCCATTATCATTACCCTTCTCATCTTATCTTTATCTGGAAACATATAGATATATATCTTATCATCATATACCTCAAAGCTTGAAAATGAGGGGTAATATTTGAAAAATTTGTAAACTATCTTTTTATTATGATTAAATCTTGAACGATGAGTCTCCGATAATAACTTCTTTTTTACCCAATACGGCACAACAATTTTATTGTATTTTTTCTTAATTTCTCTTATTTTATGACCCTTTGAATCAAATATATCAAAATTAAAGCTCTCATCATTAGAATATCCTATTATTATCTTATTCTTATATATTCTATAATCACAAATAGATGAAAAAAGCCAGGCGATTAGCTTATCACCTTTGTAAACAAATTTAGCTCCCTTAATATTCTTGCTAATTAAAACCTTCTCTTTCTCAAACTTTGAATTCAATAAAATTATTTTTTTATTCGATACATTACTCAATAAAGAGGCTTCATCCTCTCTCGGCATTTCGGTTGATGTTTGAACATAATTATTACCAACCGAAAACGGATGACCGATATATTTGAACTCTCTTATATATTTTCCCTCTTTTGTATAATATAGTATCTTTCCCATTCCGTATATCATAATAATATCTTTATCAGGATAAAAATACGATCCTTCAAATAATCTCCATTCTCCCGGACCTTCACCCTTTCTTCCGAATTCTTTGTAAAAGCTACAACCTTCCGTTTTATAAATATATGCTTTCTCATAGTTATCCACAATATAAAAGTATTTTTCATCTATATGGCGTATGGAAGGATTTGAGAATTTCTTACCCAAATCACATATCTTCTCTTCTGTGATTTCACCCGTCATTTTTGATTTTAATCCTTCCTCCCATCTCTGATCATCGTCTACCCCTTTTTTGCAAGATGTGAAAACAAGAATTATAATAATCGGAATAAATATAATTTTTAATTTTCTTATACTCATCTTTTTCCTCTCTAAATTATATAAGATATATCAAATAAAACAATCTGATAATAGATCTAAATCACTCTATTCTATTCACTTTAAATTAAGCTTAATTACTTTTAACTCCCATTTTTCGGTATTCTCATTATCTCCAAGATAATAGATAGTATCATTATATATATATATTTGGGCGTAATTTTTCATAGAATCTTTTATTTTAATGTCT
>JALVQI010000222.1 GCA_027031485.1 Candidatus Aminicenantota bacterium
CCGCAATTGCGCCCGCTGCAAGAAGAGGTATTGTCATGACTCTTCTGAATTCCTTGGGATCAACTTTATCCCATCCGCCTCCATTCGGCATTAACATTTTCCAGTTATTTCCATCAACTCTCCCGTCTAAATCCACATAACTCATGGGATTATTTCTTGTGTATGCGTAAAGATTCAGGAGCCATGGTTTGTATGTTCTTTCTTTGTTTAGCGTTACAGGATCGGGTGATGTGAATCTGAAAGTTTTGTTATCATAGTATCTCGCTCCGAAATAATCAATGTTGCTCCACTCTTCTCTTTGTTTTGAGGAATATTTTAGGTCCGGTTCATATGTATTTACCCATGTTTTGAGACTGTCGCCGTAGGGACCGTAAGCGGAAGAATATACTACAGTTCCCGCATTATTCGTTATCATCCTGACTGAGTTTGTGTTATCCTGCATGTAGTAGTAATAGGTTCCGGATTGAGGCTTGTATTCCGCTATGAGTTTGCTTCCGAGGTAAATGTAGTCTTTTTTGCAGTTTCCGTTTGTATCGTATTCCGCAAGTAGTTTTCCATCGTATGACCATATGTAGTAAGTTGTCTTAGGGGAGGAATCATATACATTGTTTTGATTATATGATACGGGCGGTGAATTATAATGATTTAACACGGGGGTTGCTCCGGGAGCCTGAGGGAAAAGATTTATTACTGAATCTTCATATTGTTTTGAATTGTCATTTTCTTTATTCATTCCCTTTTCCGCTTGCTCCATATTTTTATTATAGGTTATTTTAAATTAAAAAATAATATTTTCCCCACCCAATACAAAAATCTTGACCTTATATCAACGGTAAGCATTAACTCTTTTCTTTTTTCATCATTTAACTCCAATAACCTTATATCATAATCACAATCTTTCTCCAAATTATATATTGATTTGAAATATATTGTAATTTTCTCTCTTTTTCTATCTTCTCTCTTTAATGATCTTATAACACTTTCCACCACAATTGTTCCTTTTTTAATTTCCTCTTCTATATCTATGCCTATACATTTCCCTTTTAAATCTCTTCTTTCCTCTTTCCATACAGGAAAACTGAATCCTTTTTCTTTCAAAATATTTTCAATTTTATTTTTCAACCCCTTTTCGTAAAAGGGAATGAATATATATATTCCTTTTACATTAAAATACTGGTATTTTTTTAGCATTATCTTTTTATCCTCAAATTTTACAAACATTCTTCCGTCGCTCTCTCTTCTGTAGAGCTTCCCTCTGTATAAAAGTATCTTTAAATATAACTCCAACTTTTCCAGCTCGGACAATCCTATTTTAAATTTAACGGGAATTTTACCTATTTGTTCTAATAATTTAAAAAACAAATATACAAATATAACAATAATTATGACCTTATCTATATTGCTCATTTCCAGAGTCCTATTTTTTGTAATAACCACTGCCATGTTACGATAGGGATTCTTATGTCAATACCCTTTTCATCAAGCTCTTTTGTATCTTCAAAATCAAGAATCTTATTTGGATTTAGACAAATATTATAAAAATATAACCTAAATCTCATTTCCATTTCAAAATTTTATCCCAAATAAATTCAATCATCTCTTTTATTAATTCATAATCTCGTTTCATATCAATGAAATATATTTTTTCTCCTGGTACTCTTTTGAGTATTTTGTATCTTAATTGTTTATCTTTTATTTTCTTTATTAACAATTCTTCTTTTTCAGCAAACTCTTGGTTAATTTTTGTTTGAATATATATCCCGGGGGCTCCTCTTTCCCTGTATTTAACTAAATAAATTTCAGCTTCAAATTTATATTTATATAAATGCAAAAAAATAAAACTATTAAGGAGCCAATCGTCCGCATAACCTCTGTATATCAACACATATAAAAATTTGTCAATTTCTTTGAGATCTATTTTTTTATATACTTTGGGAGAATCGCATATCAAGTAAATAAAATAAAAGATTACAAATACAATTAAAAACTTAATCATTTCTTTTCGTAGTTAAACATATAGCTGTTGACCAAGATAATACTTCAATCATCCTTCTATCTTTTGGGGAAGGTGGTGAAGGAGTTAATCCTTCTATCCCTCCTTGTAATATCTCTTCTCCATAATCAATAATAGCTCTTCCAAATTGTTTGGGGTCGATGTTTCTTATTTTTTTAGATGCAGGAAATAGTTTCGACAAAAAATATTTTACTCCTGTCCCCACTCTTTCATCCAGCTCACTATCATAAAACACTCTTGCTCTGTATGCCGTATTTACTGAGCTTGTTAATATATATTTCCCGGCTGCTATTATCTCAGGAGCATATGCCCAGCCCAGAGACCATGAGATTCCTGCTCCCGCAATTGCGCCCGCTGCAAGAAGAGGTATTGTCATGACTCTTCTGAATTCCTTGGGATTAACTTTATCCCATCCGCCTCCATATCCTGTTCCAAAGGTTTCCCTCTCAAAATGTGTTTCTCTACCGTCCATATCAACATAACTCATAGGATTATTCCTTGTGTATGCGTAAAGATTCAGTAGCCATGGTTTGTAGGTTCTTTCTTTGTTTATTTTGATAGGATCGGGGGATGTAAATCTGAATTGTTCATTGCTGTAATACCTTGCTCCGAAATAATCTATGTTGCTCCACTCTTCCCTTTGTTTTGAGGAATATTTTAAATCGGGTTCATAAGTATTAACCCATGTTTTAAGTTTATCACCGTAGGGGCCGTAAGCTGCGGAATAAACCACGGTGCCTGTATTGTTAGTTATCATTCTGACCGAGTTTGTGTTGTCCTGCATGTAGTAGTAATAGGTTTTATTTCGTTCCGACATGCTACCGCCCTCTACCTTTTTCCCAACTTCAACAAATTTTTTTTCATTTTATATCATACATACATTATTCGCTCTCTCATTCTATCCTAAATTCAAATATCTTCTTAAGAAACTCCTTTTGATTTACTCTGTGACACCATTGATAAAGAACCAATGTCTTACCCTTTAAATCATGCCTTATCTCATCCTTGGCATGAAGCTTTTTCCCATAAATCCATCTATATCTTGGATCCCAATGATATTCTTTTGCTTCATAAGGTTTAAATGTGGCGTAATTACTAAGCCATGTTCCATCGGCTGTAGGAAGGTTTGATGCTATTGGCATCCATTTTTCATCTTTTCGTTTTATTTTTATGCAAATGTCTAATATTTTTTCTTCAGCACAAACATTTTTTATTCTAAAAGTAATTATCTCTCCTTGTTTAAATATATGTTTTTTATTTAAACATACGGCACATTTTAATTCTTCGGCACATTCTTTCTTATAATCAGGTTTTTTCACTATTTCAGGGGATAAAAAAAACATTTTAATATATATATGATTTTTATAATCCCTAATATTTTTATTCCAAGCAAACAAAATAAGCTTGGGTCGAATGTATTTACTAGATTCTGAAGATAATTCGGCAAAATCTTTGATATCCTTAAATCTTAATTTAAAATGTAGTTTCCATATGATTTTTTTTGTTTCTCCGGTTTTAAAAGAATATTCTTTATTGTTAATCTTTTCAATATATATTTCCCTTTTTGCATTCTTTACTCCGGGCAGCTTAGCTTTTATACCAAAATAGAATGAAACAGGTTTTCCGGATATATTTTTTATTTTAAATACAATTTTTTTCACCCCTAAATAAAAAGGCTCACAATTAATACATTTTAAAATATCGCTTTTTTCACCATTATTACCGGTCTTAGCTTTTATTCCGCTTACAGAAAAGAATAATATTAAAATAATTATAAATATATTTTTGTTTTTTTTCACATTTACCTCCTATTTTCTATATTTAACAATTTATCTGATTGAAAAAGCATATATTTTTTTCCTTAATTCTTTTTTATAAGGATTAAACAAATACGCATATAAGTAGAACTTCTTACCCTTTAATTTTTTTATATTAACATTTTTATCAAATTTTCTTAACCCTTTATAGTTAAATAAAAACTTATACTTCGGAATCCAAAATATTATTTTTTCCTCATCGGGTTTGAATTTTGATAAATCCCTATAGTTTTTAACTTTATACAAATCATTAATCGTTGATAATGCCACCAATTCATCTTCTTTATTTTTTGTCATAACAGCCAAATCAATAAATACTTTTTTATCACATCTATTCTTTATCATAAAAAAGATTCTATCCCCTTTATTAAATACTTTTTGTTTATTTAAACAAATTATACAGGATTTATTCTTTTTAAAATATTCCTCATAATCAAATTTTATCTTTTTATATAATAGAAAAAATTCGTATATTATATTTCGGTCTTCTTTTTTTAATGCATCCTTTTCCCATAAAAACAACTTACATTTACTACCCGAATGTGAATCATTGTTAGACTCAAAAGGATTTTCCCTATATGTGGTATTATAAGGAACAACCCATTTTATAACCTTTGTTTCGCTCGGACTTAAACAAACCATAGTCTTATTAATGTTTCCTTTACCAATCAAAATATCGGGAATTATGCTGGAATAAGCATGCTCATAAAAATTTTTGTTTTCCTCGTATTTCTTTTTTTGGTTTTTCATTATTTCATATAAGCTCAAATCAATATCTTCAATCCCAACATAAAAACATTGCTTCTTTAGTCCGATATTTTTAAGTCTAAAGCTAATCTCTTCCGCTCCTTTATATTCTTTCTTTTTATTTAAACATATTACATTAAATTTGTTTTTACTATTTCCAAAACTTAAAATCTGGGTTATTATTAAAATCAATAATAAAGAAATTATCTTATTTTTCATGATTTTCTCCCTTAAATTTGATTGGATTTTTAATTTTATCTTTCAATTTAAGTTCAAATACAAATATCAATTTTCTCATCATCTTTTTATATGGAGTATCTAAATAATAAAACAAATAATATTTACCGTTTTTAATATCTTTGGTTTTAATTTTTCTCTTATCAAATCGGTTAACACCGAGCTTCCCGTACAAGCATCCGTATTTAGTATTCCAAAGTATTATCTTTTCTTCTCTTGCTTTGTAATTAGAAGCAGGGCTAATCCACTCAGATTCTACAAATGCATTAGTCGAAGCCAAAGATATGTAATTACCTTTCTCATCTTTTGTCATAACAGCCAGATTAAATATCTGCTCTGTATCGCATTTGTTTTTTATCCTAAAATATATTTTTTCATTCTCTTTAAAAACTCTTTTTTTGTTTAAACATTTAATGCAGTTAGATGATTCAATAAAGCTTTCATAAAAATTAATCGGTCCGGTTTTTAATTCCATAATCATCCGACAAAGATCTTTTCTATCCCCTTCATCAAAAGGGTCTTTTTTCCATAAAAAAAGATAAAGTTGTGAATCAATCAAATCTTCTTCATAATTACTGAGTATTCTTCCTCTGTAATAAACATCGAATGGAATAATCCATTTTATTGTTTTCGTTTCATTCGGCAAAAGTTTGACAGGAGAAGCTTCCATACTATTATTCTTAAGTAATATATCAGGAACTATTCTCCTTATCTTGCCATTTCTTACTGCTTTTAAACCAAGGTGAAAATACTCAATTTTATCTCCTTTATTTTTCAATTTGAAAAATACTTGTTTTTTCCCGTAAATCAATTTTATTTTTTCTTTGTTTACACATACTATCTCTGTTTTGCTACTGGTCTTAGAATAATCAATGGATACTATAATTAATACTAAAACAAAAAATATGATAATTGTTTTAAAATCCTTCATTATTACTCCTTAATATTAATATTTTACTATAAATGGAATAGATTCAATTCCTTTATCATAATAAAGAATTTTTAATCTCATGAATATTTCCTCATTACCACCTGTTTCTATACATCCTCCTGTATGACCTTTTTTTGAACTATGCAAATAAACATTCCTTGTTTCTGAAGAATCCACTGGTAATAGTCGTGCTCTGTATCTTCCCCACGGTAAAAGGAAATTATCAATATAATATTTTAAGGACATCCCTCGCCTTGTGTCTCTATCAAATCTCTGGAGTCCTTCTGCAGGTATAGGATAAAAATCATTCCCTTCTTTTGAATATTTCACACTTCCTAAATCCTTGATTAATAAATTGTATCTACCTTCTGAGATTGGATAAACACCATTATTTATATTACCAGAAATTGCTTTATTTATTTTCATCTTTAGATTACTTTTATCTCCGACATCACCTCCATACCACCTTATATTATAACCGTCAAAAATCATCCAATCTAACCCCATCATATCCACATAACTCATGGGATTATTTCTTGTGTAAGCATATAGGTTCAGGAGCCATGGTTTGTAGGTTCTTTCTTTGTTTATTTTGATAGGATCGGGGGATGTAAATCTGAATTGTTCATTGCTGTAATACCTTGCTCCGAAATAATCTATGTTGCTCCAACTTACAATCCCCGTTTAACATACTACCGCCCTCTACCTTTTTAATCTTTCGGCAAATTGTTTGTTCATTTTATTACTCTTTTTTTCTACTTTATTTTTTTGTTTATACTTTTCTTCACAACTTTATCAAAACTTTTCTGTTTCTTATTCTCAATTTTAAGATCCTTTTCTAAAAAATAATCTTTTAATTTTCTTATTAATTCTTTTATATCTTTTATTTCCTTTATTATCAAAGGTTTGCTCTTTCCATTAAAGGCAACATACAACTCAGGTTCTTTAATTTTTTTTATATCAATTTCCTCCTTATTACCACTATCATATATAAATACGGTTTTCTTTTTTTCATTGTTTCTTGTTAGTATCCTGTTTTTTCTGCAAAATTTTTCGATATACCTATCATATTTAAATAAAACTCTTTTTGTATTATGTTTATCGAAAGAGTAAATAATACTTTTGCCTTTCATAAATGTCGGCGTTTTTTTAATTACTTCGGACAATGATTGAGACACATCAAAAGAGATTTGTTTTAGCTTATTTGCTTTCTTCAATTTTAACAATTGTTTTCCTACGATCTTTTGAATATTACCGGAATTTAATTCCCGAAGTTTTATTGATAACGGACTGTATATAAATCCCGTAATACCCAAAAGATAATTTTTTAAAGTTCTTGTATCAAGCATCCCCAAAGCTCCGGAATCACAGCAAAAAGTGCCATATACTAATAAATTGCCTTGCCAGTATTTTTGCTCTATGTTTGCTAATTCACCAACTTTAATTTTTGCTATAATTAATGATTCATCATTGGTTTTTAAAAACTTAATCAGATTTGCGGTCCTAATAATTAAAAAATCACACGGACACGAATGTAAATATGTAAGTTCTCCATTATCCGACCACCTCTTCTCATTTTGAAAAATTAATGTTCCTTCCTTATATTTAATATCATTCTCAATGTCATATAAAATATTTTCATAATCGTAAAATCCCTTTGAAGGAGATTCATATTTTAATCTTATATTAATATATGGGAATGATATACAAGTTTGAATTTCATCAATCTCACACTTAAATTTTATTTCTTTCATTCTACTGGTTTCCATATCCATAATATTTAAGGTTCTGTCATCATTTTGAATGATAATGTATTTGTAATCACTTACATATATTCTGTCTTCAGATAATAATTGCAAATTTAAGAAAAAAACAAATAAAATAAATATGAATATTTTACTTTTCATGTTTACACCGTCTTTTTAAACCCTTCATGGTTATTATATACCATATTGAAACAATATAGTTTAAATAAGGACTTTTTATATTTACTATCATCTTTCTTTACCTGCTCATTTCTTAATGTTTCCCGTTTGATATGGGATCTTCATAACACTTCGACCAAGCTCAAAGCCAACACACTACCGCCCTCTATGGTTTTTAAGTTTAAAAAAATTATTGTTCATCATTCTTTTGTTGTTTTTAAAAGGTAAGTAATTATTTTATACAATATGAATATTGCTATTGTAATAACAATGTCAACCTTTAGTAAATACCAAATACTTATTGTTTTGCTCTTTTCTCTCCAGATTAGTGTTTTGAGAAATATAAAAAGATTGGATAAAAGCATACTAACAAAGATACTATATATAATAGTAAAGTTCTCCTTAAACAAAATATTTATTGTGAATGCTTTTTTTTCTTTTCGCTCTTTCTCCTTATAATCATAGTAAAGAACAAATATCGCCAAAATAATCCCCCATAAAAAGAATTCCCAATTATATGAATAATTCATTTTTTCCTCCCGCATTTTCTTAGGCATTTGATTAAATTATGTGCATCTATTATTGTTAATACTTTAAACGCTTTTTCAATCCCTTTATGCACTAATACCTCAACCCATAATCCATCTTTTACTATAAAATAAAAAAAATCATTAAATTTTTCAGCAGCTCCTCCGGATATTTGACTATTAAAGAATTCTTTCCAGCACCCTCTTACACATTCTCTTCTGCATTTATACGGGCTATCTATATCAGTAAGCCAACCAAAAGTTAGATAAAAAGTATCATACAATGACATAGAAATAGTGTCTTTAACTATATCTAAAACATTTATAAGCCCCCGGGGATCCACATAATTCACAGGATTATTATTCACAAATCTGTAAAGATTCAGTCCTCCCGATATTCCGATGGGGGTGGTGTTTTCCATGCTACCGCCCTTGGGTTTTTTTAACTCATATCCCGATTGTCCATTCATTTGCATTTATTTTTAGGATATATTCTCCAATTCATTTAATCTATAAAAAGCTTTAAATAATTATTTGAGTCATAGTATCTTTTTAGTAATTTCAAAGTTCGTTCAAATTTCACTTCTTTGTATTCTTCTT
>JALVQI010000223.1 GCA_027031485.1 Candidatus Aminicenantota bacterium
ATGGAAAGAGTGGGCTCCTGGGGGAATACTTTTTAAAAGAAAAGCCATCGGGTGAGCCTGCGATGAAAAGAATTGACAGAGAGATTTACTTTAACTGGTCATACGATCTTCCCGAACTTGAACTCGGAAGTGGAAATGATAGCAATGTGTTTTCAGTGATCTGGAGTGGTTTTCTAAAACCTCCCGTATCAGGGGAATATAACCTGAAAATTCTCTCTGACGGGGGAGTTAAAGTTTATATTGATGATAGACTGGTTATGGATGATTGGGAAGAGCCTGCGAAGAATTATGAGGTTACGCTCAAAAAGGTGAAGCTTTTTTTTAAAAGTGGGAAAAATTACAGAATAAAAATTGAGTATTCATCTTCAAGGTCTATATCAGAATTCAAATTTGGCTGGGATATTCCCGGCTTTTCTTATCTTAAAGAGGCCGTTAAGATTTGTGAAAAGAGTGATTATGTCATTGCTTTTTTGGGTTTGTCTCCTCATTTTGAAACAGAAAGCAGAGACAGAGATAGTATGGAAATCCCGAATCAGAATAAATTGATAAGAGAGGTCTTGAAGGTGAATAAGAATATTATCGTGGTCTTGATAAATGGAAGCCCTGTTAATATAAATGAATGGGCTGGTAATGTGAAAGCCATAGTTGAGGCCTGGTACCCGGGACAGGAAGAGGGAAATGCAATTTCATCCGTGATTTTCGGAGAAAGGAATCCCTCCGGTAAGCTACCATTTTCATGGTATAAAAAGAGAGAGGATTGTTTGGGTTTTAAAGGTTACAGGGACAAAAGCATGAAAGCTATTTATTATGATGATATTTTTGTAGGCTATAGATACCTTGATAAAAAACATATCGAGCCTCTTTTTCCCTTTGGTTTCGGTCTTTCTTACACTAAATTTGAATACGGTAAACTTAAAGTATTAAATAATAGCAAAAACTATTTTACTCTTGAATTCAGATTGAAAAATACGGGAAATTTTGCGGGGTCTGAGATAGTTCAGATATATGTATCTCCTCCCTCTGATTCAAAGGTCAAAAGGCCTTTAAAAGAATTAAAAGCTTTTAAAAAAATAAATTTACTTCCCCATTCTCAAAAAACAGTAAAAATAAGAATAAAAAAAGCAGACCTTTCATACTATTGCGAAAGTGAAAAAAGATGGAAACTTGAAAAGGGTGTGTATAAAGTACTTGTGGGAGCTTCTTCGAGGAATATAAAATTATCAGCTAAAATAAAGCTCTGAATTAAAATTTATATTTAACTTTCTTAAAATTCAGATCCTGAAAATCAAAGCTGAAATCTATTTCCGGAGAAATACCTTTCATTTTAAATCCTGCGGCATTCCCGTTTTCATCAAGACAGAAAATGGCAAAAGCATCCGCATCCATATCTCTGTAATCCCATTTTATCGCAAATGTGTTTGCTTTGTAATAATACATTTTTCCCCTTAATTTTGGAGATCTGAAGGATCTAAAAAATAAGTTTCCGTCTTCTTCTTTTATCTCAATCTTCCCGAACCATCTGTCTTCATAAATCCCTTTGTATTTATTAAAATCAATTTTTTTACCTTCATTCTTTTCAACAGTTAGCCATACATTTTTTACTATTCTTTTCGCAGATGAGCTTCTTTTTTGGATTATGTTTTTATATTTTTTTATCCATTCAATTTTCTTTAATTTTAAATATCTGTCAACAATTGTCCGGGTAACCGCTTTATATAGTGCTCCACCTCCCGGACTTGTATTGGTAAGGACAACTATTCCAAGTTTTATATCGGGGATCAAAACAGTTTTTGATAAAAAGCCCGGTAGTCCTCCCGTATGAGATACCATCATATTACCCGAAACATCTTTAAGCACCCAGCCAAGTCCATAACCTGCAAAATGTGTCCTGTATCTTTTCTCCGGTTTAAAATTTCTTACCGTGTGAATAGTCCACATTTTTCTATGGTTTTTTTCGGAGAAGAGTCTTTTCCCGTTTCCGTATGCCCCGCCATTAAGATGAAGAATAAGCCATTTGCTAAGATCTTTAACACAGGAATAAATTCCACCTGCAGCTCCGTTTATTCTGTCCGGAGAAAATACATAATGATTTATCGGAACAATCTTTCCATCCACTTCGGAATGCGGGGTTGCCGCAAGGTTTTTATCCTTTATGAAGTAATAGTTGGTGTATGAATTTTTCATTGAAAGGGGAGCGAAAATTTTCTCTTTTACAAAATCTTCCCATCTCTTTCCGCTAACTCTCCTTATAACTTCTCCCGCCACGAAATAAAGCAAATTATCATAATCAAAGTGTGTTCTGAACTGGGATGTAGGTTTGAAATATTGAAAGACTTTCACAATATCATCAATGGTAAAATTGCCACCGTCGGGAAAAAACATGAGGTCACCGGCGCCAAGTCCGAGTCCGCTTCTATGCGTTAAAAGATCTTCGATCATAAAATTCTCTGTTACATAAGGGTTATACATTTTAAATTCGGGAATAATATCAACAACCTTTGTTTTCCAGGAGAGCTTTCCCTCATCCACAAGAATTGCAAGAGCCGATGTTGTAAAGGCTTTGCTATTTGATGCTATTGCAAATAGTGTGTTTTCATCAACTTTATCTTTTTTGCACGAAGTTTTATATCCATACCCTTTCATATGAACGATTTTATTATCTTTTACAACCACAACAGCCGTACCAACAACATTAAACTCTCTCATTGCTTTTAATACAAGTTTGTCAATATCTTTGGAAATGTTTTTGGAATAAAGGCCATTACTCGTTAAAAATACTAAAATAGATAATAATAAAATTATAATAAGATGTTTTCTTCTCATCTCATCCTCCGGATAGTTATTTAAAATAAATTGTATTTTAGAGAAGTTTTGATGTCAATAGGA
>JALVQI010000224.1 GCA_027031485.1 Candidatus Aminicenantota bacterium
AAAGTTTAAAGACCCTGAAACAGGAAGAGAATTTGAATTCATAACAAATAATTTCAAGCTGTCAGCCTTAACGATAGTGAAGTTATATAAAAAAAGATGGGATATAGAGAAGTTTTTTAAATGGATAAAGCAAAATCTTAAAATAAAAAGTTTCCTCGGAACTTCCAAAAATGCAGTACTAATCCAAATCTGGACCGCTTTAATCTATTATCTTTTTCTCCATTATATAAAAAAACAAGGACGTTACCCCAAATCCATATCTTTTCTTGCAAGAGTAATACACGAGCTCTTGTTCGAGCCTGCTAATGTAATCGATATATTAAGAATTAATGATAATGAGGGAATAAAAAACATAAAAAAGAAAATTAATGCCCCTCCTAATTTGTTCCCCAAATACCATTGATATTGTTAGCTATTCGTTCCCCAAATTTTCCCGGACAGTACTGTTCCCTCCCTAAAAAAGGTAAAATAATAAAACATCTTTTAAAAGATATTATTGATACAAGTAAAACTTAAATAGAAGGAGACAAATTTATTTTCTTAAAAAGTAAATAATCAATTCCAACTTTGTTTACTTTTTTTGTGGAGTTGGAATTTTTAAGAAATTTGATTGAAAAAGTATTCTCACCCTTTTTTAAATCATAAATTCCAAGCTCAACAGGGTAAACTTCAATCTCACCCTCTTTATAGCAATCAATAATTTTATCAATGGTTTTACCATTAAGACTGATTTGAATTTTCCCATAATCAGGTCCCTTTGCAAGGTAAGCAGTAACTTTGTATCTTCCTGAATTTTTTAGTATGAACACTGTTTTCAGTCTACCTCCAATATCTATGTTCTTCCATGAAAGCATAGTTTTCCCGCTCATATTGCTGTTCCACCCTATATTAAAATGCCCAGATTCACAGAGAATAACTTTTAAAACTTCTCCCTCTACCTTCCCATAATCATCTACAACAGGTTTTAAAATATCTCTCGGTCTCAATGCGACCTCTTTTTTTACTGATTCAATGTTTGGCATAACATTGGTTTTAAAATTCGGTTTGGCATACCAGTAAGCAGTCATTGCATAATTTAATCTTGTTACTGCCCAATCCCACATTTCAATATTTGAGCTTATCTTTTTTCTGAATGGAATGGCATCTAATGAACGGTAGCGAAGATTAACAGTAAGACCCCTGCCAAGGTCTCCAGCTCCTATTGGCTGTGCAATAAATGGATGGGAGAATTTCTCATAACGGCACCATGCATATCCATAATAATCCTCTGTGCCTGTTCCAGGAGATGATGGAAAATCTTCACCATCGACAAATATTTTTTCATCTCCCTCTCCCCACCATATATCTATGGGGCTAAAAACAGTAATAGCATCTCCAACATATCTCCCCTGTCCCTTTAGATTGACATAATTCAAATCAAAATGCCATTCATCATTGTTTAAATTAGTATCTGATGCTGTAAGTAAATTATTATATTCATGCCAGGCAGCTCCGAAATACATACTTGAATTTTTCCATTTATAATCGGAAAGATAAACATCAAGGCTTACATCCACTTCCTGCTCACCATAATTTAAAATATTGATTATTGAAATATTTTTAAATGGCATTAACCAGCTTGCTTCCATCTCCCCTTTCTCATTAACCATTGTATACCATGTTTTCAAAGGATGAATTTGATAGCCTGTTCCGAAAAAATCACCGATAGGTACCCAAACTGTTTTATGCCCATCAAATAAAATCTCTAAAACTGTTGAACGCAGTGCTTGATTAATATTTTTAGCATCAATTTTTATTCTAATCTTTGAAATGGCCTTCCCTTTTTCTGCGATTTTCATTGTAAGATTATCGGAAGGTTTTAAAATCTTATATTTAGTGTATTCTTTAACATGAGAGATTTCCGGATTTAACAGGGTTTTAGCGGTTTTCTCAATCAATTGTTTTGAATTAATCAAATCATCCCTTGTAAGGCTTTTAACTTTAGTCCCCTTTTTGTATGTTCTGTAATTTATATTGTAATAGATACTTGGTACCCTTTTGTCCTTTGTGATCTTTATGGCATTACATTCATAAGTAATTTTGCAATGTTGAGAATAGGGAATTGGAAGGTAAAGATTATGTCCTCTTTTGTTATAATCTGTTTCAGGAGAAACAGAGGTTGACAGAGGTTCAGGAGCCAAGAGATGGCCGCTTAAAATTTTCAAAGGGCTTCCTTCTATCAGAGGAGTTTTACTGTTATCTAAATAAATTCGCAAAATCCCTTCTGTTGCTCCTTCTCCTGAAAAGGTCATCCAAAAACGGACTATGGCACCGGGCCCGTCCGCATCAAACATGACAAATTCCCTTCTACCATTGTTATTCTCTTCCCTAATAAAATTTGTCCAATCATCATTCGCCCACCATTCTTTTCTATTCAGTGATACTGTTCTTCTGTCATAACTGCTAAACTGTTTTAATGTATAGTATGGCTCAGGGAAATAGGTTAAAGCAGCTTTATCTGTCATCTCTTTGAGAAGAAAATCAAAGGTTATGATTTTTCTATCGGATAAAGCAAGAAGTGAAAATGAAGAAATAATCAAAATAAAGAAAAGGTAACTTTTAATTGAGATTCTAATTAACACTCTTTTGAAATTTTCTCTTCCATCAAACATAACTTTCCTCCTCTCTATCATAATCTTTTTATTTTTAATTTTTATATATTAGCAGAAATTTTTGTCAAATCAAAATTTTCTTTTTCTTAATCAGTAGTGTCCGGAAAAAAACAGAGGATTGGGACACCTCCGCGTGAAGATGTATAATATACAAGTATTTTCAAAAAAATCCACACAGGAGGTGTCCCATGGGATATCAAGATACAATGTTATCAC
>JALVQI010000225.1 GCA_027031485.1 Candidatus Aminicenantota bacterium
TTTTATCAACAAAATAGATAATATAGCTGTTTGCTATTGGAATAAATGGCATATCCTTATCTAAAATATTAATAATAAAATTCATTGCTTTCCATATATCTTTAACCTTGTCCTTAACAAGAGCTCTCGATAACTCTTCTATATAAAGATTCCTGTAAGTAATCAGATTATCTACTCCTTTAGTATTCAAACTATTATATATAAAGAAGGAAGGACTAAATACACTTTCATTATCCACAATACCTACTATAATGATATCGGAATTAGCAAACAGACTTTTAGTATACTTCTCCATAATGGGATCATACTCTCTCTTTTTAACTTTAAATCCATGCTTTTCCAGGAAATTTTTCAAAGCTTTATAAATTAGCTTTCTCTTAAGTCCTTTAAAAAGCAGAATATTCACCTCTTTTTTTCTATTTTTTATTTTATTTAGATGTTCAATAGCTTTATTATAATCATGGGATGGAAATGAGGGAACACAATTATAATGGGGGAGGCTTGAAGGAATAATATTGTGTACGGGTTCAAAATATTTATATGTTCTTTCCACAACTTTTCTGAAATCAAAACCATAACCAATGAAATTTCTAAAATCTCTGTTTTTCCCCCAATAACTTTTAAAATTAAAAATAATCGTCTGCATAAAAATATTGTATGCTTTATACTTCTTATACTGTTTAAATCTCCGAACATAAGGCTCAGCTTCATATGATATAACAGAAAAAATATCAGGAGTGTAATTAATCTTATCTATATCAAAAAGTATTATCTTATCAGGTAGATTCAATGGTAAATAGTATTTTTTATTTTTTACAAGCACAGCTTTTACATAAAGTCCATTGTTTTTTACCTCCTTTTGAAGAATATATGGTCCTGTCCCCACTTTCCTCCCTTTAACATTTTTATAAATGGAAAAGTCATAAATAGCCAACATTTTTAGAAAATAACTATAAGGTTTGTTTAATTTTATTCTTAATATTTCCCCGTTTAAACACTTTATCCCTTTAATATGTTTGACTTTTCCGTTCAAAAAATCTCTCAACCCCACTACAAGATCTTTGTTTAAATAGTATTGAACTTTCTTTTTAAAAGATCTTTCAAGAGATTCTTTTATATCATTAAGTTTTAAAAGACTTCCATCATGGAAATAAATATTTTTTCTTATATAAAAATCATAAACGGTTCTATTTTCATTTACTTTCCAACCATAAGCCAAATCCGGGATAATATTTTCATAACCTTTAAAGGAGATTAAATTACTATAAACATTATATCTAATTTCCGCTTTTATATCCGCCTCGCTCATAACAATATGAGAAGAGAATGCTCTGTAAATCACCCTTTCTTTTGCCTCTACATTCTCGAAAAGAATGAATAAGTGTAAAATAATAACCCCCCAAAAAAATTTCTTATAAAAACCTATCTTTGTATTTTTAGAATTCATAATTTATAATAAAATCTAACTATTATTTTGTCAATCTTTTTTTAATGGAACAAAAATGAAGAAAGGTTCGTTATATGATTATGGAGTTTAATAAAATATACGAAGGACTGGAAAAAAATGAAAAATGGGCATGGAAAATGATTTTAGACCACTATTCGTCAAGAATTTATTCATATATTTTAAACTTCTCAGGCAACAGACAGTTTGCCGAGGAGGGAACACAGGAGGTGTTTTTTAGAATGTTTAAAAACATAAAAAGGATTAAAGGTAAAAGAGAGGATTTTGAAAAGTATCTCTATACAATTGCAAGAAATTATTCGATAGATAATTATAGAAAAAATAAAAACATTAATATTATTGAGGACAAGGATTATCTTATTCCAAAGTGGGATCCGGATTTTGAGACAAAGGACCTCGTGTGGAGAGGAATAAACCAACTTGAAAAGGAAGATAGAGAGTTAATAATTTTAAGAGAAATAGAAGGATACTCCTATGAAGAGATATCAAATCTATTAGATATTCCCATGGGAACAGTAAAATCAAGAATAAACAGGGTTAGATTAAAATTAGCTGAAATTATAAAATCCCTTCAGGGGAGGAAACAATGAAGGAAAATTTAAAAATTAAAATACTGGAACTTTTGGATGAAGGAAAATTCAAAGAGGCGGAAAAAATAGCAAAAGATAGTCCCCAACTTGCTGAATTTTATAAGGAGCAAACTATCATAAAAGAGACTCTGAAATCCTTGAGAATAAGAAGAACTCCGGAAAATCTGTATGAAAAGATTCTTGAAAAACTCTTTGAAGAAAAGGAGGATACGAAAAACTTTAAAATCTATTTATTCGATTCTTTGTTAAGAATTTTCACTTTTCCCAAGGTTTCATTTTCAGCTGCCCTCTCTATTATTATTCTAACTTTGGTTCTTATTATTTATGCCATTAATCCTATTTCAGAGAATCTTTCATACTATACTTATAAAGTAAAGTCGAAATTAGAATTTTATCTGGACAAAATAGATTCAGCCAAGGATCTTTTTGTATTTATGATTAATACAAAGAGAGAAGAGGTTATAAAAGATTTAATCAAAAAAGAAACAAAGAAAAAAAATGAGGAGGTAAAAAAATGGCAGATAAAAACAGAGAAAAGTCGCCGGGAATTGCCCTACTTTTATCATTTGTTCCTGGGTTAGGTGCGATTTACAATGGAGAATTATTAAAAGGTCTTTCCTTTATGGGGATTTTTGTATTCTTCATATACCTTCTGGATTCGAATTTTCCCGCTTACGAGACAGTTTTTATTGCACTGGCTTTTGTAGGCTTCTATCTTTACACTATCATAGATAGTTATAAAGTTGCAACGACAAAGTTCTCGGCAAAAGAGACCGGGGGAGAAACAGAGCACGGTAAACAAAAAAATTTA
>JALVQI010000226.1 GCA_027031485.1 Candidatus Aminicenantota bacterium
CCTCCGGTGGCTCCTCCCTTTATCCCGAAAAGAGGCCCCATTGATGGCTCTCTGAGGGCAGCACCGGCCTTTAATCCGACTCTGTTCAAAGCCATGGAAAGTCCTATCGAAACTGTTGTCTTTCCCTCTCCCGCGGGAGTGGGAGTTATTGCCGAAACGAGTATGAGCTTTCCGTCTTCATTTTTTTCAAGCTCTTTGAAAATATTCAAATTTACCTTTGCCTTATACTTTCCGTAGGCTTCAAGGTAGGAGAGCGGTATTCCGGCATTTTTCGCTATCTCCTCAATGGGTTTTATTTTTGCCTCTTTTGCAATCTGAAGATCATTCATTTATACCTCCTTAAATATTTATTCCTTATAATTAAAAAGAAATTCCGAAAGTAGCTCCTATTACCATCCCCTCTTTGAAAAGATTATCAAAGGGAGTTATGAGAAAGGCTCTTAATCTCATACTCTCCCCGTTTATTCCCGCATTAACCTTTAATGCAAAATCCGTGTTGCCCGAATAGGATTTATCAAAAATCAAAAACCACTTTGTCACTCCTGCTCCTGCAAAAAGTTTGCCAAAATTTGCATTTAAAATGGCAGAACCTTCAATCCAGAAGGTATCAAATTTCATTTTATAGGTTATTACATTGGCTTCGGGTGTTAGGGAAAGAATTGAGCCCAGAGGTATATCCACACCCGAACCAAATGTCCAGAAATAGGGATCAAACGAGAAGGAATCATCAGCAACAATTCCTCCCTGTATGAAAAGTTTTGCATGTTCAGCTATGGCTATACCATTGAAAAGGAGAAGGGCAAACAAAATAATAAATAATAACTTAAAATTTTTCATTAAAACCTCCTTGTCATATATCTTAATTTAAAAAGCTTTATAAAACAAGTCAATTTTAATTTGGAGTTTACAAAATGGTTATAGTCTGCTAAAATATTTCATAAATTTGGGAAAGATTTAATAAAAACTTTCCCGGAGGCGTGAAATGTTTGACAAAGAGTTCATCCTTCAATATTTTAATGATCTAAATAAGAGAATAGAGCGTGAACAGATCTATGAAAGGGAATTAAAGATTGAGTTTGTCAAACAGAAAGTTATTGCCATAATAGGGCCGAGAAGAGCAGGTAAAACATACTATCTATTAGGTTTGCTCAAAAAGAATCCGAAAAATACCTTTTATATTGATCTGGAGCATTCAGCATTCAAGGATATTGAGCATAAGGATTTGTTTGAGATTATTCATATGGTTAATGAATATTTTAAGCTTGAGATAAAGAACATAATTATTGATGAAATCCAAAATCTAAAGGAGTGGGAAAAGTTAGCAAGGAGTGTTATTGACAGCGGTTTTAATTTAATTGTTTCAGGTTCTTCATCAAAATTGTTGAGCAAAGAGATAGCTACTCAATTGAGGGGAAGATCTTTAACATATTTAATGCTTCCATTGAGTTTCAGAGAATTTTTAAGTTTTAAAAAGATGGAAATAAGAAAATTAGTATCACTTTCGGATAAAGTTAAATTATTAAGGGAGCTTGATCTTTTTTTAGAATGGGGAGGATATCCTGAAATTGTTATTGACAGCGATAAAAAAGAAAAGATATTAAAGGATTATATTGAAACAACTCTTCAGAAGGATTTTATAGAAAGGTTTGAAATAGCTCATATTAGCATAGCGAAATTTATTTTTGAGTTTGTCATACAAAATTATTCAAAGGATATTAGCATCAATAAAATTGCAAAATTCGTTTCTTCTCAACTGAGAAAAAATGTTAAAAACATAGTATATGATTATGTTGAAAAACTTCCTGAGACACTATCTGTCTTTTTTCTGGAAAAATATTCCGAGAGTATCTATAAAAGAAAGTCCGCACAAAAAAAGGTTTATATTGTTGATACGGGGTTGGCTAATTTATACGGTTTTACGAAAGATCTGGGCAAAAGAATGGAGAATGCTGTTTTTGCGGAATTAATGAGAAAAACAAATGAAAATCCTATGTTGAGCTATTTTTATTGGAAAGATTATCAGCAAAGAGAGACAGATTTTGTTGTAAAAGATGGAAGCAAAGTTAAAAGCTTGATTCAAGTGACATATGTTTCTGATAAAACCGAAATAGAGGAGAGAGAAATCAGAAGTTTGTTAAAGGCAGGGGAAGAGTTGAAATGTGATGATTTAATGATAATTACATGGGGTTTTAAAGGGGAAGAAATAATGGAAAACAGAAAAATCATTTTCAAGCCTTTATGGGAATGGCTTTTGGATGTAGAATAATGTTTTTTGCAAATTAAGAGGAAATAATACTTATTAAATTTAATTTAGCCCTTTTTTAAATTCCGGAAAAGAGGGGAGCTTTTCATAGTTTAATCCTATGTTATAATTTAAAATGACAGAAAAGCAGTATTGGAAAGAGATTTTTGAAAAATTCAGGGTTTCGGATTCCTTGAAGGAGTTAATATTAAAGACAGTTTCTTTGCCAATCTCAAAAAAAGATGAGATCCTGAAAAATATTAAGAGTATAAAAGAGAGAGGAGGGCTTTTCCTTGCTCTTATAACCCTATTCAGACAGCAGGTCAGGTGCGGTTTTGTTTTAGGTGATCCTTTGAAAGAGAAGGAAGAAAGAGTTGTAAGGGATAAAAAGACAGGAGTGGATTTTATATTGAGCTGGAATCCTGACAGAGAGCTCAGGAAAAATCATAAAATGCTTATGGCCCGCGGTATTATTTCGAAAAAGGTGGATGAGAAAAAATTGGTGAATATCGCTCCCAACGGAAAGCCGTGTTATCTTTGCTGGAAAAACATTAAAGAGCAGAATCCCGCGGAGATAATCTTTAAGATAAGATTGGCAAATGAATACTTTTACATTGGTTCGAATTTCGCCTATATTACGAACAATCACTTTACTGTTATGAACTCAAAGCATATACCTCAAACATTTCGTGAGGAGATTTTTGATTTCATGTTCTCTTTTCTGGATAAAACTGATGGTTATTTTAAAATAATTTACAATGGCCTTGCGGGAGCATCAATAAAATGGCATGAGCATCTTCAGGCAACTTCAGAAGATTTTCCCGTTCAGAAGATAAATCAGGGAGAACCTGTTTTAAAGAAAAGCTCTTTTTCTCTTCACACTCCGGATTATTATATTCCTCTGTTTATCCTTACAGGAACCGACAGGAAAAAAATAAAAGAGATGGCATCTTTTATTTTAAATGAGTGGGAAAAGCTTTCTCCTAATCATACGGAAAACCTCCTAATGCTGAAAAAAAATAAAAAATTTAAACTATATCTCTTTTTAAGGGATAGTAAGAGATTGGTCGGGGAGGGGAAGAGCGGAGCTATGGCAAGTTTTGAGGTAAGCGGAAGAATTGTTCTCTCTGTAGAGAATGGAGATTTTGATGAAAGAGAGATTTTTAAAAAAGCAGGGATTTTGTGGATTATAAAAATATTTTCCGATATAAAACCTTCCGAAAAAATGATAAAATCACTCTATACAAGGCTGAAAGAGAGAGGTATGGTAAAATGAAGAGGATTTTATTTGTGAGTTTCTTATTCTTTGCGCTTTTTGGATTACTTTTTCCGGCGGGAGAGCTTTATAAGATAGGAAAATACAGAATTTTGAGAGTAAGCGGTTCTCCCTATGAGATAGGCCTTTCCTACGGTAAGATAATGAAAAAATATTTTGAAAAGGAGAAAAAGGAAATCTCAGAGCTTCATTCTCTTGCCATGAAAAGATACTTTTTTCTTTTCAGGCCGATTGCCAGTAAAGTTTTTAACGGAAAGATTAAGAAAAAGGCTAAAATGGTTCCTCCCGAGTATTTAAAAGAACTGAAAGGACTCTCTCTCTCTTCCAATATAGAGTTAAAGGATTTGATGTTTTTAAATTTTTTATATGATTTTTCGCATCCGACATGTTCATCTTTTATTGTTAGAAAGGGCAAACGCTTGATTTTCGGAAGAAATCTTGATTATACACTTCCCAATATTGACCTTGGAGAGAAGACTTTAATAATTCTATTTGAGCCTGAAAAAGGCTATAAGTACATAGGTTTTACCTTTTTGGGTTTAAACACATTTTTAACAGGGATTAATGAAAAGGGAATAGGCATAGAGTTAAATGAAATTCCGACAAAGGGAAAGGGAGACAAAGGCTTTCCCCCCTTGTATTTAATGAAGATGATAATGCAGTATGCTTCAAATATGAAAGAGGCGGAGGATTTGATTGTTAAGCATAAAATTCATATTGGTGTGAGCTTTACGGTGGTTTCCGAGAGAGAAAAAAGGGGAGCTGTTTTTGAGATTGCATACAATAAGGTGAAAAAGAGGGAGTTAAAAAATGATTTTTTGGTTTCAACAAATCACTTTCTTACGGAGTTAAAGGATGAATTACCTTTTCCTTACAGATCCTCCGTAAAAAGGTATGTTAGAATAAAAGAGCTTATAGGTAAAAGAATGCCTGCTGAATTTGTTTTAAAGGATCAGATTGATATTTCAAACAATAAAATCAGTGTTTTAAGTGATAGTGTTAACAATGATTATACTGTCCATTCGATTTTATTTGACGGAAATAGGGTAATCTTTTCGGCAGGATCAAATTATGCTCCGGACAGGGAAAAGATTCTCTTTTTGCCAAAGGATTTTTTTAATGGGAAAATCAGAGGTAAGGTTTATTCAAAGGAGAGAATTTCGTATCAGGAACAGAAATTTAACTTATTCTTATTGAGCAGCGGAAAAACAGATTCTCTTAAAGAAAAGCTTAAATTTTTGGAAGATATTTATTTCTCGGAAAAATTCATGGATTATTATATTGTAAAAGCGGAACTTCTGAGAAGAATGAAAAAGTATGATAAAGCTCTTGAAACAATAAAGGAAGCGGATAATAGGGAGATGCTCAATGATACTCTCCTTCAGATAAAGATTGAAATTTTGAAGAAAAAGAGGAAAAAGAAAGAACTTGCCGCAGCCCTCGAAAGTTTGAAAAAGTTAAGAGGAAGCAAAGGATGGTTTGATTTTAAGAAGATAAAAGAGGGTTGGGATCCTTACAGAAAGTATATATGGTGAGAATCTAAAAATTGTTCCTTTTTATCATTTTTATTATTCCCAAAACCTCTCTTTCGGTTTCCTTCTTACTTTTATCCGTATTCAATGAAAAATCAACCTTATCTATGATTCTTTCGTAGTCTATCTGATGCTCTAATATTTTTTCAATCTTTTCCCTTGATATTCCCCTTTCAAGAGCTCTTTTAATCTGAGTTTCCCTTTTGCAGTAGGTTAAAATCAAAATATCAAATTTCTTATATGTTCCGACTTCAAAGAGAAGGGCTGATTCATAAACAATTGTTTTATGCTTTTTTGAAAGTTCTTTGAAAAAATTATCCTGAAATTTTTCAAACTCAGGATAGAATATTTTTTCAAATTTTTTTCTCTCTTCCGGGTCATTGAAGAGAATTTCCTCAATCTTTTTAAAATCTATTTTATCTTTCTGGTAAAGCTCATTTCCGAAATTTTTAATAAGTTTTTCTTTTAGTTTTTTGTTTTCATAGTAAAGCTTTTTGGCTATTTCATCAGCTTTTACGGTAAAAAAGCCCTCCTTTGAAAAAATATTCAGGACAAAGGATTTTCCTGTGGCAATTCCACCCGTAAGACCTATTTTTAGCATTAAGATTCCGGAATTTTGTTCAGAGACTCCTCATCCCCGGCTACTATGAGACTATCACTATCCTTTATTATAAAATCAGCTTTGGGAATAATCACCTTCCCTTCGGTAGTCCCTGAGGTTGGTATAAACTCCTTTACCGCTATAACATGAATATTGTATTTGTTTCTCAAATCAAGCTCTTTAAGACTTTTCCCTATGAATATCTCGGGGGGGGCAATTTCCCTTATGCTGAACTCTTCGCTAAGAGGAATAAAATCCATTATATTATTACTCAAAAGTTTGTTAGAAACTCTTACGGCAGCATATCTTTCCGCAAAAATAACATTTTCCTTCGGAACTCCGATTATCTCCAGGATTTTACCGTGATCTTCGGAATTTGCCTTTGCAATAATTCTTTTAACCCCTAAAGATATAAGATGGTGAACGGTTAAAATACTATCTTCCATCTGAGGCCCCACTGCCACAACAACTGCATCCGCATCCTTAACTCCGAAACTTTCAAGGGTTTCCTTGTTTGTGCTTTCGGCAATCACAGCTTTTGCCGCTATATTTTTTACAAGCTCTATCTTTTTCTCATCCTTATCAATTACAACAACCTTTACACCCTTTTCAGCGAGTGTTTTTATAACATAAAAACCGAAACTTCCGACACCTATAACAACCGCATATTTCATTTCTCACCCCACAATTATTTTTTCTTCGGGGTACTCAAACTTCGCACCCCTCTTTTCCGAAACAAAAGCATAGATTATATTTAATATTCCCACTCTTCCCACAAACATTGTAAGAGTGATAACAAGTTTGCTGTAAGAGCTTATTCTTGATGTGATTCCCAGAGACAAGCCTACTGTGCCGTAAGCTGACACCTCCTCAAAAAACACCTGTTGAAGGGAAAACTTATCTCCTTCAAAAAAGGATATTAAAAAAACACCTCCGAATATAACCATTATTGAAAAGAGAAGAATTAAGTGTGCTTTATCAATAATCTCCCATGCGATATTTCTTCCGAATGCCTGAACATTCTCCTTACCTCTTAATTTTGTTCTCAAAAAAAGCAAAAGCGCCGCCCAGGTAGTTGTCTTCATCCCTCCACCCGTTGATCCGGGGGAAGCTCCTATGACCATTAAGATAATAATAAGGAAAGCTCCGGCATTTGTCAAAAGAGTCAGATCCACAGTATTAAAACCTGCTGTTCTCGGAGTTACAACCTGAAAAAGGGTGATAAGGAATTTTGATAAACCGTTTTTTCCTGCAAGGGAGTGATTTCTTTCTATGAGGAAAAAGAGGATAAAACCTCCGACAATCAAAAGAATTGTTGTTACTAAAACCAGCTTGGAATGGAGAGAAAGCTTGTTTTTACCCTTTTCTTTAATAAAATAATAAAAGTCCCTTACCACAAAAAATCCGAGACCGCCTATTATAATCAGAAAAATAACAACAAAATTCACCAATATATTGCTCTGGTATTTGACAAGAGAATCTGAGAAGGTTGAAAAACCTGCATTATTAAAAGCGGAAACAGAGTGGAATAGAGAGTGATATAAGCCCTTTGCAACTCCGAACTGTTTTGAAAAAGCTCCGAAATAGAGGAAAATCATTCCTGAAAATTCCATTAAGAAGGTGAAAATGAAAATATCTTTCAGAAATCTTTTAAGGTCAATGCCTCCTTTTGATAAAAAGCTCTCCTCTATGACGCTCTGTTCTGAAAAGGATATGTCTCCTCTTGCCAAAAGGATAATAAGGGAGGTAAAAGTCATTATTCCAAGTCCGCCTAACTGAAAGAGAATAAGAATTACAGTTTTCCCGAATAGGGTGAAATATGTGGCCGTGTCAACGACTATGAGTCCTGTGACGCATACGGCTGAAGTTGCGGTAAAAAGAGCGTTTACGAATGATAAATGTCCTGAAACAGTTGAAAAGGGTAACATCAAAAGAAGTGAGCCTATTAGTATAGCTCCTGAAAAGCTTACTATAAGGAGCAAGGATGGACTCATGTTTGAAATTACTTTCATATTACTCCGGATGATAGTAAAGGAATCTTTTTATCTTTTGCGTGGCTGTTTTTGCAAATGGTTCTCTTTGATAGACACACCTTCTTATTCTTGAAAAAGCTGGAAGTTTTTGATTAACCTCATTCTTAAGATTATCAAGAATATCTTTTATAATTTTCATCTGCTCTTTTTCGCCTTTACCTTCAAGCTTTTCTTCAAGAACATTGGGATCAAGGTAAACGAGAGCTTCAATTTCACCTTTGTTTTCAATTACGATTGCTTCCTGAACTATTAAAAAGCTTAAAAGTTTTTCTTCTATGACCTCAGGATATATGTTCTCTCCATTCGGTCCTAAAAACATATTTTTTGATCTTCCCTTTATATAAAGAAAATTATCCTTATCCATGTATCCTCTGTCTCCCGTTTTAAACCAACCATCTTTATCAAGGACCTCTTCCGTTAGTTTTTTATTTTTATAGTATCCTTTCATTATATTGGGACCTTTTGCATAAATTTCTCCTATTCCTGTTTTTGGGTCAGGATCAACAATTTTAATTTCAACATGTTCTATGGGATATCCACAGGAACCAATCCTTGTCTCGGATGGCTTTTCTCCCGTAAGCAGAGGAGATGTTTCGGTAAGACCGTATCCCACTACATATGGGAATCCTCCTATTTTCAGGAATTTTTCAATTTCTTCTCCCAGAGGAGCTCCTCCGAAAGCTATTAATCTGATTTCCCCCCCTAAGAATTCAAGGAGACTTTTTACAGCTTTTTTATAAAAAGCTTTTTTTAATCCCGGGACTTTTGTAAGGCTCTTAAAAAGAAAATTCTTTTCCATCAAAGTCTTAACCTTTTTCTTATAAATTTTCTCCATCAGAAGAGGAACCCATGCCATCATGGTCGGTTTAACCTTTGAGCAGGCTTTTTTTAGAATTGTCGGTGTAGGAGCTTTCCCAAGATAATAAATGGAAGAACCACTTGCCAGTGGCATAAGAAAACCCAATGTCCCCTCATATACATGGGACATTGGTAAAACCGAAAGAAATCTGTCCTTTTCATCTATAACAATGAATTTTTTTGTGGCTATAATGTTTGATACTATGTTTTTATGGGTAAGCATAACGCCTTTGGATAGCCCTGTCGTTCCGGAGGTATAAATTATCGCAGCAAGGTCATCCTCTTTTAAACTTTCATCCCAGAGCCCCACCTTCTCTCCTAAATCATGGAAGAATTGAGAGGCTTTTTGATAGGTTTCTTCAATCTTTGAACTTATTGATTCTATTTTATAGAACTCTGTTTCATCGGAAAAATCATCAAGGCTTATTATGTTTTTTATGTTTTTACACTCCTCATCTGAAATCTTGTCTATGTGTTTTTTTGTAGCAAACAGGAGTTTTGATTCGGAATGCTTTAAAATATTTAGAATATCCTCTCCCGGAAAATCAGGTAAAATAGGAACAACAATAGCTCCGATTGTAACAATCCCCAGATATGCAATTCCCCAATTGGGAGAATTTTCTCCTATTAGAGCAACCTTATCTCCTTTTCTTATCCCCTTATCAAGGAGAAGCTTTGAAATAGCAATTATTCTTTCCCCCAACTCCTTATAAGTGAAGGGTTTTGAATCAAAAAATCCCATTGCCGGGTAAGAGCTGTATTTTTTTATGCTCTGTTCAATCAATGCCTTTATTGTTAAAGGCTCAATCTTAAACCTCTCTTTTTCTGTCATTTGAAAATTATATTAAAAAGAGCAATAAATAGCAAGGCAATTCCCATATGATTTTGTGATTCCCTCATTTGTTACCTGCTGAATTATCTCTATCCCTGTTTTTTCTTTGTTACTGTTAGTGCATTATGAGAAATCTCCGTGTAAAACTTTTTTACTTCCATAGCAAATATAAAATTGCTATTGACTTTTTTTTTATTTAGTTATAATTTTATTAATAAAGAAGAAATAGGAGGAGATATGTGGTATTTGTACTTGATTCTTTCATATTTTATAATTTTGCTGATTTTTAACTTTTTAAGGGCCAAAAAGGTAAAAAGCCAGGAAGATTTTATGGTTGCCGGGAGATCTTTAAATGTATATGTGATGGTATTCACTTTAATCTGTACCTGGATAGGTTCCGGTACATTTATCGCAGGTGCGGAATACGCAGCTAAAGCCGGATGGAGTTCTCTCTGGCTTCCAGCGGGGGCTTGGGTAGGTATTCTCATCATCTACTTTTTAGCGGCCAAAATCAGGACTTTCGGACAATACACAATCGGAGATATTCTGGAGGTAAGGTATGGAAATTTCGCAAGGATTTTCGGAGCGATTGCTTTAATAATAAGTTTTACGGCTATCGTAAGCTATCAATTCAGAGCCGGCGGATATATTTTAAATGTGATTACCGACGGAAAAGTCAGTGTGGGTGAAGGACAATTTTTAGCAGCCCTTTTTGTTATTTTATTTACTGCTGCTGCAGGAATGTTGGCTGTGGCATACACAGATTTACCAAACGGAATTATTATTCTATTATCAACAATTTTAGCAACTCCCTTTGTTGTTGCTGCAGCGGGCGGATGGCATCATATAAAAACCATTCTTCCTCCGGAGAATTTTGCAATAATAAATTCACAATTCGGGGCACATCCTCTTTTAAAAGCGGGAAGTTATTTTCTTGCAACTCTTCTTTTACTTTTGGGAGTTCAGAGTATGTATCAAAAGTTTTACAGCGCTAAAACACCCAAGGATGCAAAAAAAGCGGTTAGCCTCTGGATCGTGGGAACTATAATCGTTGAGACAGTGGTAATTGTAATAGCTGTTTTCGCAAGTGCAAAGTTCTGGGATAAAATACAGCTTTTTAAAG
Source organism: Candidatus Aminicenantota bacterium (assembly GCA_027031485.1). GTDB lineage: Bacteria > Acidobacteriota > Aminicenantia > JAMOAD01 > JAMOAD01 > JALXDT01. The sequence continues at coordinate 10,498 of JALVQI010000226.1, forward strand.
CAACGGGCGGAAAGGAAGGGATTGATCCTGCTTCAATAATCCTTGTTGCAGCAAAAACCATGGTTCCCCCTGTGATTGGTGTTTTACTCTTAGGGGCTGCCACAGCTGTTGTTATTTCCACCGGAATGAACTATTTACTATCTCCGACAACGAATATTATGAGAGACATATATCAGAAATTCATAAATCCGAATGCCACTCAAAAGAAAATGGTGATTCTTCAGAAATTATGGGTTATTATTCTGGGAATAGTTGCCTATCTTCTTGCGACTAAAATGACCTCTGTTTTAGAGATGAGCTACTTTGCTTACACTATTTACGGAGTGGCAATCACCCCTGCGCTTATCGCAGCTTTGGCATGGAAGAGAGCAACCAAAGCCGGTGGTCTGGCATCCATAATTGTGGGAACAACGGTGGCAATCTTTTTAAAAGCTTCCGGTTATATCTGGCCGTCGATTATGAGACCTTTGAATAATCCCAATGGAGATCCCTGGGGTATTCCCATAATTTATCCGGCAGCAATTTTATCTATTTTATCATTGATTGTTGTAAGTTATCTGACACCACCGCCATCCGAAGAGGAATTAAAACCATTGTTTAATAATAAAAAAAAATAACAAGGAGGTAAAATTGAAAAGGGTTAAAAGAATAGGAGTTTTAACAGCGGGGGGAGATTGCCCCGGTTTGAATGCAGTTATAAGGGCTGTTGTGAAGACGGCAATTAATGAATATGGATATGAGGTTCTGGGTATCAGAGATGGGTTTGCCGGCCTTATTAAGAAAAATGTATTTCCTCTGACGGAAAGAGATGTTTCCGGTATTCTACCGAGAGGAGGAACTATCCTCGGAACATCAAATCGGGATAATCCTTTCAAGTATAAAGTTGAAAAAGACGGGAAAACTGAGTTTGTCGATGTAAGTGAACAGGTTATAAAAACAATAGAATATAATGAGATAGATGTGATTGTTTCAATAGGAGGGGACGGGACCCAGAGTATTGCTCTTGAATTTTATGAAAGATACGGTGTTCCTATGGTAGGGGTTCCCAAAACAATAGATAATGATCTCGGAGGAACAGATGTAACCTTTGGCTTTGATTCTGCCCTGCAGGTGGCGACTTTTTCAATAGATAAACTCCATTCCACGGCAGAATCCCATCATAGGGTAATGGTTATAGAGGTAATGGGGAGAGATGCAGGCTGGATCGCTCTTCATGCAGGTGTTGCAGGCGGAGGAGATGTTATTTTGATTCCTGAGATTCCCTATGATATTGATAAAGTTGCGGAAGCAATAGAAAGAAGAGTAAAAAAAGGGAAAAGATTCAGTCTTGTAGTGGTCAGCGAAGGAGCAAAACCCAAGGGAGGAGATGTTGTGGTGAAAAAGATAGTTGATGACCCCACCATGCCAATCAGATTGGGAGGCATAGGTAACAAGGTAGGGGATGAGATAGAAGAAAAGACGGGAATGGAGACAAGAGTAACCGTTTTGGGACATTTACAGAGAGGAGGTTCCCCCTCTCCCTTTGATAGACTTTTGGCTACAAGATTTGGCTACCATGCAGTTAAACTTATCCACGAGGGTAAGTTTGGACAGATGGTCGCAAGTAAAGGAAACGAAATAGTGAATGTCTCATTGGCAGAAGCTGCGAGAAACCCGAGGAGGGTTGATCCTGAAAGTGATATTGTAAAAATGGCAATGGCCCTGGGAACAGGCTTTGGAATTTAGAAAAAATGAAAAAACCTTACGAAGAATTTTCACTTGAAAAAGCCCGGAATGAAATAAATGTAAAAGAGGAACTCCCTTCAAACACAAAAATTCTCCTTGAGACAATGGGATTGCTTAAAAGCTCAAACTCAAGCATAAAAGAGATTAAGGACAGAATTCTTCTTGATGAATCCCTAACCTTTTTTATTTTGAAAACGGCAAATTCTGCTTTTTACGGTACTGTTAAGGAAATTTCAACTCTATCCCATGCAATTAGTTTTTTAGGTTATTCAAATTTAAGAAGTATTATGATGACATATTTCACAAAAAACCTTTTAAACAAAATAAAGGATCCGACTTTGCAGAAGAAACAATGGAAGCACTCTATCTTTGTTGCCTTTGCATCAAAAGCATTGTCAAAGAGTTATGAACTGTCCGATCCTGAAGAAGGGTATATTGCCGGGCTTCTTCATGATATAGGTAAAGCATTGATAATAAAAGAATTTTTTAACAAATACGAAAAGGTAATTGAGAAAACAAATATCACCTTGAAAGATTCTATTGAAGGTGAAAAAGATATTTTCGGGTATACCCACCTTGAGGTTGGATATCTTTTAACAAAGGAATGGAAAATGGGTAAGAATATTAAATATGGAGTTTTATATCACCATTCTCCATGGATTGTGGAAAAAGAGACAAAATTACCGGCGATTATTAGTCTCTTTAACAAAATAGCGCGCGAAAAGGAGTATAGCCTTTATAAGAAAAAGAAGGAAAACATAGAGATAGAACAGGAGATCCTCTCTCTGAAAAGGGTTGATATTGAAAGGATAATTTCTGGTATGGAAGAAGAGATTGAAAATTTTGTCAGGATTTATGGTTAAAAAAATTAGACACATTTAACCTTCTTTCAAAAAACCAGCCGAGGGGAGGAAATTGGGCTTTTCCATAGGGAAGGAAAAGAGAGACAGATGTTTTCTTTTTAAAGAAATCTATCTCTTTTCCGGCTTTAGTTATTATTGCCTGAACAGAGTTTCTCGATTCCTGTAAAAAATCTATTATTTCAGCAAAAGAATCGTATTTGAATATGAAAAGAGTTCTTTGAGGAAAATAGAGAGGGAACTCGTTGATTTTTATAATTGCCTCTCTTTTTCTTAATAAAAATTCTTGAGAATAGTAAATATTGATACGATTATAATATTCGAAAAGTTTTTCATCGAAATCAATTTGCGGGTAAAAATCCCGGGATATCTCTTCTGTTAAAATTTTCAAATCCTCAAAAATCAAATCGGATCTTGTAAACAAAAATCTTACGGATAAACATCCTTCCGTATCAAAGGATAAAAAATCTTTTAAAACCTTTTTCATATCTTCTCTATTATGGTTTTCCATTATAGCAAAAGAAAATTTTGGACCGAAAAAACGATACGGTTTTCCTGTTTTCTTTAAAATATTTTCAAGATCAGAGCTTCCCGAAGCAACAATATAATCAAAACTTTTCGCTCTCTTAATTGTTTCTTCATGATTTAAATATTCGGCTTTAACATTATCTAAAGACAGGAGTTCGAAAAATCTTCCTGTGAATTTCCTGTTTCTTTTCGGAAGTTTAAAAAAGAAATCCATATCATAACTTATTATGAGGGGAATAAATTCAAGAAATTCTGTCGGCACATTAGCCGGCAAAATTATAAAAACACTCTTATGCTCTGTTACATGTTTTTTTACATTTAATCTCTTTATCTCCTCCTTAAAGTGTTTAAATGATTCTATAATAAGTTTTTTTTGGTATTTTCTTTCCGAAACTATTTTCCCTTCCATGAATTCCCTCTCAAAAAATTCAAGGGTTGTCAAAATTCTGTTCTTTTTATCTGAAGACATAGCCACACCCTCTTATTTCGGAAGTCAATCTTCCTTTAACATCAAATTCAATCCCCTTTTTTTCGATTAAATCCGGAACAAGTAAGGCGGAAACAGTACCTAAATTGGCAAAATCAAATAGTCTTAAAATATCTTTTCTTTTTTTTGAAAATACATAATTATAGTGCCCAAAAATATAATTTCTATTAGCGGAAACAGTATAAAACTGAGAAAAGAGTTCCGCCATTCCATATTCGGATAAAAATTCCCCATTGGGAAAAATTCTTGAAGCTAATCTGTACAGTCCCCTTCTTCTGTATTTTCTTTTTATCGCTTTATATCCTCCTGTTTCTATGATAATAATCTTTTTCTCTATTTCCCCTTCCTCTGTATTTTGAGTTAACTTAAACAGTTGAAGTGATGTTAAGAAAAGAATTGAATTATCTTCTACTTTTTCTTTGATTATTCTTGCAAAGAGCCCTCCGTCAATATCAAAACTTCCTTTATTTAAATACTCCACTTTTAGATTTTTATGAAAAAGATGAAGCATAAAGGAAAGAGATGATGTTTTTGCAATAGAAAAAGGAGGGATAAGGGAATAAATCTTTTTATCCTTGAAGGGGAAGCTTTTCAGTGCTGAAACTTCATAAAGCTCAAGACTTTTCCTATTATAATAAACAATACTTCTGTTTCCGCCTGTTCCACTTGAAACAAAGTATCCATCCTTTTTTTTCAAAGAAAAAATCTCAAAAGTTTTAAAAAATTCAACGGGTAGAAAAGGAATTTCTTCTGAATTTTTAATCTTTCTTATTCCCATTTTTTTTGCATAGGATCCGTAAAATTTATTGTTTTTTAGCTGGAAATTCGCAATTTCTACAGCCAGATCTTCATCAAATTTTTCTCCCTTTTCAATATACCATTTTATTTCCTTAAAAAGTCTCAAATGTTCTCTCCAGCGATTTTATAAGTGTTTCCAAATCTTTCTCTTTTACAATCAGAGGGGGTAAAATCTCCAGTGTTTCCCCTCTTTCTCCCGAAGGAAGGGTTATTACTTTTTCCTTTAGCAAAAGCCTTTTAAAAACCTGAAATGAATCAACAGGAGGTAAAAGTTCAATTCCCCACATAGTGCCCAACCCTCTGACTTCCTTAATCTTTGAAGGAAAAACACTTTTTAATCGTTCCAATTTTATACTTAAAAATCTTTCTATCTCTCTGACCTTTTTTTTAAAATTCAAATCCTCCATTTTCTTTATATTTCTGAGAGCAACTCTTGAAAAAAAAGGGTTTCCGGAAAAGGTAAAAGTATAGGTGGCTTCTCCTCTGCTTTCTCCCCACAAATCCATTATTTCTTTCTTCCCGAAACAACCGGATAAGGGAAAAGCCCCTGTTAACCCTTTTCCGAAAGCTATTAAGTCAGGTTTTATTTTAAAATAATCCTTGGCAAAATATTCACCTGTTTTACCAAAGCCTGTAAAAACTTCATCAAAAACCAATGGAATATCTTTTTCTTTTGAAATCCTCTCCAGAATCTTCAGAAATCCTTCAGGGGGAATTTTAATTCCTGCTCTACCCTGAATGGGTTCTACGATTATGGCAGAAGCCTGATTCCCGGATAAAAATGAGTCTATTTTTTCCAGAGAATCTAAAGAGTAATCAAAAAACTCTGCCTTAAAGGGCAGGAGATCTGAAAACTTCTCTCTAAATTTACTTGAGTATGTCACAGAGAGAGCAGTTAAAGCTGTTCCGTGGTAGGCTCCTTTAAATGCTATTACTGTTTTATTTTTCTTGTAAAGGTAAGCTGATCTTAAGCAGGCTTCAATTGCATCCGAACCATTTTGAAGAAGAATTCCCTTAAAATCATCTCCCGTAATATTGGAAATCTTTTCCATTAATAAGATCTTCTCCTTTGAAGGAATAAGATCTCCCGGTCCGTGAAAAAACCCTTTTTTTGCCTCCTCTTTAATGAAGACTTGAGAATGGCCTGTAAAACTTACACCGAAAAATGAGGAAAAATCCAGGTACTCATTCCCTTCAACATCCTTTACTTTTATCCCATCCGCATTCTCAAAAACTGGAGGGAACCCGTTTTCAACAAAGGTAAAATCAGGTTCCTCTACTTTTTTAAGTATTTCAAGGAGCTTTTTGTATGAAATCATACCAAATATATATCATCTGTGGAAAAGTTATTCAAGATTAAAACAAATCTATGAAAGTTTGTGCTTTTTCAAAATAATCGAATGTAAAATATCCGGTAGCAAAGTCCAAAAGTGGTTTTCTGATTTCAGAGTGTTTCAAAACAATTTTAGAGAATTTGCATAAAAGAAATTTTATTGTTAAAATTAATTCTTAAGGAGAGAAATATGAAAAAATTATTAATATTATCTTTAATCATTCTTGTGGTTGTTTTTTTTACGGTGGGGGATTTGAAAATCATAGGTAAAAAAGGGAAGGTATCGGATTTTGATACTTTTCTTAACTCATTAAAACAGGCTGATGTCGTTTTTATAGGAGAGCAGCACACAGACCCAAAAGCTCATTTTGTAGAGTTTGAGGTTTTCAAAGGATTATACAGGAAGTTGAATGGTAAAATTATTCTATCTCTTGAGATGTTTGAAAGAGATGTACAAAAAACTCTGGATTTATATCTCAAAGGGAAAATTTCAGAAGAGGAGTTTTTAAAAAATTCAAGACCATGGAAAAATTATAAGACGGATTACAGACCATTGATTGAATTTGCCAAAGAACATAAGGTAAAAGTTTTGGCGGCGAATGTTCCCAGAAGATATGCAGCTATGGTTGCAAGGGGTGGGTTAAAAGCACTGGAACAGCTGAAGCCTGAGGAGAGAAAATACATATCAAAAAAAATCTATTATGATTATCCGGAGTATAGAAAATTATTTTATAAAACAATGGAAGAGATGGGGGGACCAATGGGAAAACACGGAGCCTCAAAGTTTAAAGAAAAATTTTATAAAGCACAATGTGTAAAAGATTCCACGATGGCTGAAAGTATATGTATGACATATAAATCAAATAAAGGATTTTTAATATTGCACATAAATGGCTCATTTCATTCTGATTATAAATTGGGTACGGCAGCTGTTCTTAAAACTCTTTGCCCTGAACTAATTATAAAAAATATTAAAGTTTTGCCGGAAATGAAAAAAGAAATCAAAAACAATATAGCTGATTATATAGTTTATTAAAAGGAGGTACAGTGAAGAAAACATTATTAGTATTAGTATTGTTTTTTGCATCTTTCAGTTTGGTTTTTTCAGGCGGTTTTTCTCTTAACGAGGGAAGTGCTCGTGCTGTTGGTATGGGAGAATCTTTTGTAGCTGTTGCTGATGACCTTTCAGCTTTATTCTATAATCCGGGAGGAGCAGCCTTTTTTGAAGGAACGGGTGTTTTAGTCGGAGCCTTTGGTATTTTCCCCTCTGTTGAATTTGAAGGAACTAATCCGTATCCCGGAGAGGGTATTAATGAGACAGCTGTCTCGCAGACATTCTTGATCCCTAATCTCTATTTTGGTAGAAAGTTTGGGAAAAGAATCTTTTTAGGTACAGGTGTAAGTGTTCCTTTTGGTTTAGGTGTTAAATGGGATGATAAATGGTCTGGCAGGTATATTACCACGAATTCCGAAGTTCAGGCTATTGACATAACTCCTACTCTTGCTATCAAACTTTCTGAAAACATTGGTATCGCAGCATCTTTTATTTACAGAAACTCAAAGCTGAAGAATGATCAGATTATCCCCTTTGTTAATCCTTTTACTTTTGGTGTAATTGATATTGCAAAACTTCATCTTGAATCAAAAATGAGTCATGGAAAGGGATACAGACTCGGAGCGCTTTTTAAATTTAACAAATTTAATGTTGGAGTTTCCTATTCAGGAAAAATGACCATTAATTACGAAGGGGATGCTAATTTCACATTAATTTCAACAGGAATCCCCGCTCTTGATGCTATGATTGCGTCAAAATTTCCCGCAAGTGCCACAGGCAAAACAAGCCTCGTATTTCCTGCCCACATTAGCGGTGGTGTTTCCACGACAATTTTTGAAGGATTTCTTTTTACAGCATCGGTTGATTACATGAAATGGAGTCAGTATAATGAACTCAAGATTGAATTTGAGGATTATCCCATGTTTTCTAAAACCGTTGAGAAACATTACAAAGACACCTATACATTCAGGTTCGGTGTGGAAAAAAAGCTTTCGGATAGTTTTACGGTAAGAGCCGGATATTACTATGATCAGGGAGCACCCGAACTTGTTAGCCTTGGTCCGGATCTTCCCGATTCTGATAAACATGGAATTACTTTCGGGATGAGCTACAAGGTAGGTAAAATCATTGTTGACTTTGGAAATTCTGTTGTTCTCTTCAAAGAGATATCAACAGAAGGTATGAATGAGGATAATTTTAACGGAACTTACAAAAGTTATGCTTTTATTTCCGGTTTGAATTTAAGATTCAATTTTTAAAAAGAGGTAAAAAATGAGAAAAAAAATAATATTAAGTTTTATTTTGGTTTTATCTCTTGCTTTTCTTTTTGCAGGAGATTATAAAACTGATCTTACAAAATATGTAGCCATAGGAGATTCCCTCTCTGCCGGATATCAGAGTGGTGGATTAGTGGCGGATTATCAAAAGTATTCATTCCCCAATCTTCTTGCAAAACAGTTAGGAATTTCCGATTTCCAGCAACCACTGATTTCTTCTCCCGGAATTCCGCCACTATTACAGCTTACAAGTCTAAGCCCGATAACTTTTACAAGAGCTACCACCTATGGAGCCCCGATTAATCTTGAATTACCAAGGCCATATGACAATCTTGGAATTCCCGGAGCTACTCTCTACTACTGTCTCTATCCTCCTTATGATTCACAAACAAATCCCTTTTACAATATAGTATTAAGGAAATTGGGAAATTCGGTTCAACAGGCTCTCGTATTGAAACCTAAATTAATAACATTCTGGCTTGGTAATAATGAAGTTCTACACGGTGTTTTAACAGGAAAAGTTCTTATGGGTGTGACTGTTTTCCCTCCTGATACTTTCGCCGTTTTGTTAGAGCAGACCATGGCTTTACTCAAAACCTCAGGGGCTAAGATTGCTATGGCAAATATTCCTGATGTCACCCAGATCCCCTTTGTGAACGCTATCCCAATTTATATTTTAAATCCTGCGACAAATCAGCCTATAATCGGTCCTGACGGCAATCCTATTACATATATAGGTCCTGAAGGATTTTTGAAACCCGGCTGGTATATAACTTTAAGTGCCATGGATTATATATCTCAAGGATATGGAATTCCCGTGTCTTTGGGTGGAAACGGTCAGCCTCTTCCTGATGAAGTTACTTTGAGCCCGGATGAGATTACAGCTCTTAAATCCCTTGTTAACCAGTATAATGCAATTATATCCGAAGCGGCAAAAAAGTATAATACAGCCTTTGTTGATGTTAATTCATTATTTAATGATCTTTATCAGAATGGATTTAAAATCGGAGGAGTTACATTTTCCCTTGATTATATTACAGGCGGACTTTTTTCCTATGATGGCGTTCATCCGAGCTCATTGGGATATGCGATTATTGCGAATGAGTTTATCAAGAAAATAAATGAAAAATTTGATTATGATATTCCTCTCTACTCCTATAAGGAGCTTTTTGATTATGGCAATGGAGGAAAATAGAAAGATTTAAAAATGGAAGGGAGGAGAATTTCACTCCTCCCTTTTTTCTATTAATTACAAACAAGGGGTGGAAAGGCTTAATTATTAATTGACAATATCTTTTACTTTATATAAAATAACTAACTATGAAAATGAATTGGCCCAACAAGCTGACTACTTTGAGATTATTTGTTGCTCCTTTTTTCTTTTTATCTTTTATATATTGTGGTAAATGGGGGAAACTTATATCATTATTGATTGCTGGAATAATAGAGTTGTCTGATCTATTTGATGGATTGATGGCCAGACGCTACAAACAGATTACCGACTTTGGTAAAATTTTTGATCCTTTCGCCGATAGCCTTGCAAGATTTACCTATTTTATTACTTTTCTAACAGCAGGCTTGATGCCAGGGTGGATGGTTCTTATCATTTTTTATAGAGACTCTATAACAAGTGTCTTAAGATTGGTTGCCTCTTTAAGAGGTTCTGTCGTTGCCGCCAGAATAAGCGGTAAAATAAAAGCGGAAGTACAGGCCATAGGAGTTCTTTTAATATTAATAATGATTAATATAAAAGATTTCTTTAATATGACTTATCCCTTTGATTTAAATAAAGTGATATATTATATCTTCCTTACTATTACTCTTATAACTTTTTACTCTGCAATAGATTATACAGTTGGAAATTTCCATCATATAAAAAAAATAAAAAAATAGGAATAAATATGAAAACAGAATTAAAGTGTATTCCCTGCTTTATTGATGACATAATAGGAGCTCTGGATTTAATCGAGGAATCCTTTGATGTAAAAAGAAATTTGATTGGGCAAGTGGTGAAATTCATAGGTAATGGACTGGATTACTCCAAAACCCCTTCTTTTTATATTACACGATGCCATCGGATATTAAAGAAACATTATGGTAAGGATAATCTGTTTGAGGAGCTCAGAGAAAAATGTAATATGGTGGGGAAAGAATTGAGCAATAAAGTGAAGGATGAAGTCTGGGTGAAAACAGATAACCAAAAGTTTAAGGAGTTAATAAAATGGTCAATCGTAGGAAATGAGCTCGATTTTAGAACAGTAGGAACAGGATATGATTTAACGATTGAAGATTTCTATGAAATTCTTTATTCCACTTTTAAAAAACCTTTGGATATTGATGAGACAGAAAAAATTTTTACACTTGGAAATAGTGCGGAAAATATACTCTATGTTCTTGATAATGTGGGAGAGATAGCTTTCGATAAGCTATTAATAGAGTATTTTTTAGAAAAAGGTAAAAAAGTTAAGGTTGCTTTCAGGGGTGGAGCAATAACAAGTGACATTATATTGGAGGATTTGAAATTCGTAGGTATAACAGAACTTCCTGTGGAAACAGTAAAAGCAGGACCTGATACCCTTGGAATTTCTTTTGAGGAAATGACAGAGGAAATGTCAACAGCAATTGAAAATGCTGATTTGATTATAGCAAAGGGTCAGGCAAATTACTATGAATTTTCAAAGCATTTTTATGAAATAGGGGGAAATATAGTAAACCTTCTTAGAACCAAGTGCGATCTTGTGTCCAATAAGTTTGGTAAAAAAGGTAAACTAAGCCTTGCGGTTGTTTTAAGAGAGGAGTTTATTTAGAAAAGGGCGTAAAAACTTTCAAAATTATTTTCATAAACCTGATAAGATATTATTTTTTTTCCCTTTTGAAAATTTCATACATAATTATCGAGGCGGCAACAGCAACATTCAAAGAATCAAATCTGTTTTTTGTGGGAATTTTTATCCAGCTTCCTCCGAGACTTTCAATTTCCTTTGATATGCCCTTGCTCTCATTCCCGAAAACAAAAACAGCAGGTCCCGAGATTTCAATGTCATCCGCTCTTTTTCCTGAATTTGATGATGTGAAAAAGAGTTTATATCCTGAATTTTTCAACTTTTCCAGTGTTTCTTTCAAATCAAGATTATCTTCCGTATTCTGAATAAAAGCCGCTCCCATACTGCCTCTTACAACTTTCGGATTAAAAACGGATGCACAACCCTTTGAGAGCAGAACCTTCCCTATATTAAAACTTATTGCGGATCTTAAAATAGTCCCCACATTGCCGGGATCCTGCACTCTGTCAAGAGCAATATAAAGCTGATTTTTCTGAGACAATGGTTTGCTCTTTTTCTTTTTAAAAAGAGCGATTATACCGGGATTGGTTTTTACCTGTTTTAATTTTTTTATGGTTTTTTCGGAAACAATAAAAATTTTATCCTTAATCAAATCCGATGAATTTAACAGTTCCCTATGATCTTTTAAAATATCTTCCGTCAAAAGTATTGCTATGGGTTTTAACTTATAATCTATTGCGATTTCAAGGGTTTTAACATCCTCTATGAGAAAAAGCTTTTCTTTTTTCAGATTTTTGATTTTTTCGTAAATTTCACTGATTTTTGATTTTGACGCTGTTTTGTAATTCATCAGTGTTTAAAGTGTCTTATCCCGGTTAAAAACATATTGATTGAGAGCTCTTTTGCTTTTTCTATTACATCTTTATCCCTTATTGAACCTCCGGGTTGAATGATATTTTTTATTCCGTATTTTCCTGCAATTTCAACTGAATCCGGGAATGGAAAAAATGCTGATGAGGCAAGTGTGGCTCCCTTCAATATCTCCTTATCTTCAATCCTGCTTATGGCAAACTTGAGAGCATCAACCCTTGAGGTAAATCCTGTTCCCATGGTGAGCAGTTTTTCATTTTTAACAATACAGATTGCATTGGATTTTAAATGTTTAACAATTATAAAGGAGAATTCAAGATCCTTTTCCGTTTCGCTATTAATTTTATCTCCGCTGACCTGTTGATATTTATTTTCATCTTTCCATAAAACCGAATCCTCTTCCTGAACCAAAAATCCTCCGTCTAACATTGTTAAATTGTATTTTCTTGAAGGATATTTTTTCTGTTTCAAGATTCTCAGATTTTTTTTCTTTTTAAAGACTTCAAGGGCATCATTGCTGAAATCAGGGGCTACAACTATCTCAAAAAATCTCTTGACTATCTCATCAGCCGTTTCTTTGTCAACTTTAACTGAAAATCCTATTATGCCTCCGAAGGCGGAAATGGGGTCTCCTTCAAGAGCTTTTAAAAATGCATCTTTCGGAGAATCCCCTATGGCTGCTCCGCAGGAATTATTATGTTTTGTGATAGCACAAAAGGTTTTATCTCTGAACTCTTCCACAAGAGACATTGTTTCATAAAAGTCTCTGATATTATTGTAAGATAGCTTTTTTCCCTGTATCTGTTCTATGCTCTTTAAATATGAGTCGGGAGGAGTGTAAAAAAGAGTGGCTTTCTGATGCGGATTTTCTCCGTATCTCAGTTCATTTAATTTTCTACCTCCTACAATGAAAAGTTCTCTTTCAACAGGATTTTGATTGTTCAAATAATTGAATATAAGTGAATCATAGTATGAAGTTTTTAAAAATGCTTTTGCCGCAAGCTCTCTTCTGAATTCTACGGATATATTTCCTCCTTCTTTCTTAAATTCTTCCATAAATTTCTCATAATCCTCAGGCTCTGTTAAAATCACAATGTTTTTGAAGTTTTTTGCGGATGCTCTGACCATTGAAGGGCCGCCAATATCAATATTCTCAAGCATCTCATCAAGATCAAGTTTTTTTTCTATGACCTCTTCAAAGGGATAAAAATTTACAATGACAATTTCTATCTTTGGAATATTATGTTTTTCGGCCTCTTTCTCATCCTTCCCTTTTCTGAACAAAATTCCTCCGAAAATTTTCGGGTGAAGGGTTTTGACTCTTCCATCAAAAATTTCCGGAAACTCTGTTATATCACGAACCTGAGTTATTTCAATCCCTCTCTCTTTCAAAAATTTGGCGGTTCCTCCGGTGGAAAGGATTTCATAACCGTTTTCTTTCAAAAATTTTGCCAGTTTCTCTATATTGTCTTTCCTATAAACCGAAATAAGAGCATATTTTTTCATTCTGTTATAACCTCCTTAAACTATTATATCACAGAGAATTATGTTGAATAAGTAAACTGAGCTTTATCCAGTAGTGTCCGGAAAAAAACAGAGGATTGGGACACCTCCGCGTGAAGATGTATAATATACAAGTATTTACAAAAAAATCCACACAGGAGGTGTCCCATGGGATATCAAGATACAATGTTATCACA
>JALVQI010000227.1 GCA_027031485.1 Candidatus Aminicenantota bacterium
CAAGCTATCTTCCTGAAATGGGAGGATTGATAAGGAGGATGCCTTTTACCTTTCTCGCATTCCTTATGGGGATTATCACCCTTGCTGGAATCCCTCCTCTATCAGGTTTTGCTGGAAAATGGCTTTTGTATTCGGCACTTCTTGAAAAGAGATGGATGTTCATTCTTCTTATAGCAATGTTTGCCTCAATCGTGGCTTTTATGTACTGCTACAAGCTCTTGCATACAATCTTTTTAGGGCAGCTCAGAGATAAGTATAGAAATATCAGAGAGGTTCCTTTATCACTTGTTATTGTGGAATTGATTTTAGCGGGTTTGACAATGGCTGTGGGAATGAAACCTTCTTTGATTTTGAGTTTTTCAGACAGAGCTATAAAATCCCTGGGATATTTAAAGCCTGGTTATGCATATGAAGGTGCACACAGGATAGTATCAAAATTCGGTTACTGGAATGCATACTTTATGTCTGTTTTTGCTGTTGGATCTTTTATTATAGCTCTTGTGCTTTTCTTCTTTGCCAAAGCAAAAATCAGAAAAGTAGGCCAGCTTGATATCGGATATTCGGGTGAAGTCCCAGATAGCCCTGAAAGTGTTAACTTTGGTTATGACCTTTATGCCCATATGAGAAGAGCTGTCAGAGTTTTTATCTATCCCCATGTTGAAAACTCGTATAAGAAAATTTACAGAGGTTTGATGGCTTTTGCGGATTATACGAGGAGATTTTACACGGGGGATCTAAATACCTATGCTCTCTGGGTGATAATAACTTTGAGCTTTATTTTTTATATTTTATATAAAGGAGTATTCTAATGTGGATATGGTATAAAGTATTATATGCTTTAATTGTTGTTATCGGTGGTCTGGCATACGGATTATTATTGGGTGGAATTTCAAGGAAAATCACGGCAAGACTTCAGGGAAGAAAAGGTCCCACTGTTTTTCAGAATTACATAGATTTGATTAAGCTTTTAAGAAAAAGAACCGCAATTACACATGGAGTTATGTTCTTTTTAGCTCCTATGTTCAGATTGTTAGGCGGAATCGGAGTCTTGCTTCTTGTACCGATTGTTGCGAAAAACACAGTGCTTTCCAATTTTTCATTCGGGGGTGATCTCATAGTTGTTCTCTATTTTATGGTATTCGGATGTTTAGGAATGGCATTGGGAGCAGCGGATAGCGGACATCCCCATGCAGCCCTTGCTCCGACAAGAGGGCTTGCTCAGATGGCAGGATACGAACTCCCCTTCCTCCTATCAGTGATAGGTCTTGCTATTGCTCATAATACGGTGAGTCTGGGCAAATTGGTTGCAGCCCAGCAGGGAGGAATCTTACACTGGAATCTTTTTCAGTATCCGTTTTTGAGCATAGCAGGATTAATTGCAATGTTGGGAATGTATATGGCATATCCTTTTGCGGTGGTTTTGGCTCCTCAGGAGATTGCAGTCGGACCTCCGACAGAATACAATTCCACATTCCTTTCTTTTATGTTCACGGGAAGGAGTATTTTCGGAGTAGGTAAATATGTTCTCTTTATGGATCTGTTTTTAGGAGGCGCAACAAATCTTGTAGAAGCTTTTGTTAAGACTTTTGTTCTCTTCCTCTTTGTTGTTTTTATTTCAAATGTGTTCCCCCGATACAGAACAGAACAGGCGGTCAGATTTTTCTGGACATATCCTCTTGTCATAGGCTTGATAGATTTTATTAGAATCTTTATAAAGTGAGGTGAAAATGAAGGATAATAAATATTTTTTGGACGATAAGCCGGATAAAATAAGTTACAGTGAAGTCTGGCAAAAGTTTTTTAATTGGGCGAGAGCAAAATCACTCTGGGTTGTGGCTTACGGAACAGGTTGCGGTTCAATAGAGATACCTCCGATGGTAACATCCCGTTTTGATGCCGAAAGATTCGGAGTAAGCACAGTGGGAACACCGAGACAGGCTGATGTCTTGATAATCAGCGGATATTTGGCTGTTAAAACACTTAAAAGAGTTATAAGGGTTTATGAGCAGATGCAGAGCCCGAAATATGTAGTCGGACTGGGCGCCTGCACGGTTAACGGAGGAATGTATTATGATTCGTACAATACGGTGAATCTTGTCGAACTTTATATTCCCATTGATGTTTATGTCGCCGGCTGTATGCCAAGGCCTGAAGCGATTCTTTCAGGTTTTGCACGCCTAATGAAAAAAATAAAAGAGGGTAGAGCAGACGGTTGGAAGCACTATCTGGATAATTTTGAGCAGTATAGAAAAAATCAGGAAAAAATTATCAAAAACTGGAAAATACCCAATTACAATTGGTGAGGTGTAAGATGGAAGATTTGATAAAAAGAATTGAAACTATATTTAAGGTTTTGAAAAAGGAAAAGGGGAAAAGAAATAATCTATGGATAATTGAGGTTGAAAAGGATTCTCTTCACGCTGTTTTAAGCTATCTTAAAGATAATGAATCTTTTAAACATTTAGCTCTTGTTTCATGCGTTGATTGGATTGAAAACAATAAGTTTCAACTCTCCTATATTCTCTGGAGTTATCAAAAGAGGGAGAATTTGATTGTTAAAATTTTTATTGATAGGGATAAGCCTGAATTTAAAACAGTATTAAATCTATTTCCTCAAGCTGAAATTTATGAAAGGGAGATCAGAGAACTCTACGGAGTTAGTTTTGAAGGAAACCCGACTCAGAATGAAGATTTTGTTCTTGAAGATTGGGAAGAGATGCCTCCTATGAGAAGAGATTTTGATACTCTTAAATATTCTCAGGAAAAATATGGAGACAGAGATTCAGAGGTTCAAAAGACAAATATAAGAAAAATAATTTCCGATTTTACGGATGAATGGAGAAGAAAATGAAGAAGTTTTCAAAGGAAGATAGAGAAGTAAAGCTTTTTGTTGGTCCGCAACATCCCGGTGTCACCGGTAATATGAGTTTTGAAATAACCCTTGAAGGTGATATATTAACGAGCGTTAAAACCCATGTTGGCTATCTCCACAGAGCTTTTGAAAAGTTGATGGAAAGAAGATTATTTATTCAGAATTTTCCTCTTGTTTGCCGAATCTGCGTTCCTGAATCAGACACAAATGAAGAAAACTATGCAAGGGCTCTGGAAGAGCTTTCAGGTATGGAGATTCCGGAAAGAGCTAAATGGATAAGAACACTTGTGCTTGAACTTTCAAGACTTCAGATGTTTATGAGATGGATCGGCGGGATAGCAGGAACAATGGGACTATCAACAGCTCCCCAGTGGTCTGTCGGAGACAGAGACTACATCCTTGACCTTTTTGAAGAACTAACCGGAGGAAGAATTTATCATATCTATATTTTACCCGGCGGGGTCAGAAGAGACCTTCCCGAAGGTTTTGAAGAGAGAGTCTTGAAGGTTATGGATTATCTTGAGAAAAAACTTCCTGACTATGATGACCTTATTTTTGAAAATGCTGTTTTTAAGAAAAGATTAAAAGGAATAGCAAAGATAGAGCCCTCATGGGTGGAAGAGATAGGAGTGACCGGACCTGTTGCAAGAGCATGCGGATTTCCGTTTGATGTAAGAAAGGAGCAGCCCTATGAGGTATACGATAAACTTGATTTTGAAATAATCACTGAAAATGGTTGCGACCTTTACTCTATGGCTATGGTTAGAAGAAGAGAGATAGATTTGAGTATTAATCTGATAAGGCAGATAATCGAGAAGATGCCAAAAGGTGATGTATGGACTCCTTTACCAAATGTGCTTTACTGGAAAATTCCCGCGGGAGAAACATATGTTAAATCAGAGGCTACAAGAGGTGAGTTCGGTTATTATGTTGTTACGGATGGTTCGGATAAACCCCGTAGGGTTCATGTGAGAGGAGTTTCAACTCCCCATGCTTACACCCTTCTTGAAAGACTTGTTCCGGGGATGAATATTTCTGATTTTTCCGTTGCAATTGTCGGGCTTCAAACCTGCCCGCCCGAAATAGAGAGATAAGGAGGATAAAATGGATATAAAAGGAATTTTAAAGCCTTTGACTGCATGGAAGAGAGCCTTTCAACCTCCTCATACAATAGAGGTTCCTAACAAGGGAAAGAGAGAGGCTGCCGAAAGATACAGGGGCTTTCATTACAATGATATAGACAAGTGTATTGGATGCGGTACATGTTCGGCGATTTGTGAAAATGAAGCAATAAAAATGGTAAAGGTAAGAGAACCTCAAAAAGGGGATTCAGGATATAGACCGAGAATTGATTACGGACGATGTTGCTGGTGTGCTCTCTGTGTTGATGTATGTCCCACAGGCTCACTTGAAATGACAAATGAATATGTCTGGGTAAGAGAAAGTGCTGATGAATTTATCTTTACTCCGGGTGTTGATATCATTGGACATGAAGAAAAGAGAGATAAAGGTTATAAAAAAGATGAAAAATTAAACTTCCTACACCTTGAAAGAGTTCCTATGAGGGAACTTGATGGAAAGGAAAGAACTAAGACCTTTGCGGAGGTTGTTTTAGGTTATCTTGAAGAAGAGGCAAGAAGAGAAGCTGAAAGATGTATTGGTTGCGGTCTCTGTATTTCAGGCTGCCCCGCAAGAATGCATATTCCGGATTATATAAGAGCCATCGCGGAAGGTGATGATGTCAAGTCTTTAAATATAATTTATGAAAACAATCCTATGCCTGAGATGTGTGGTAAGGTTTGTACAAGAAGGTGTGAATTTGAATGTTCACTCGGTCATTTGGGAGATCCTGTTGCAATAAGATGGCTCAAAAGATATGTTGTTGAGCAGTTTGATGATCTTAAAAAATATGTCAAAGCTGAACCTCAACCTTTAAATGGAAAGAAAATCGGAATTGTTGGTGCAGGTCCCGCAGGACTTACGGCTGCCTATTATTTGATACTTAAAGGTTATGAAACTGAGATATTTGAAGCGGCACCGAAGGCAGGTGGTATGACTTTTCTTGGAATTCCCAAGTACAGATTCCCTATTCCTTCTCTTGATAAACAGGTAGAGCTTATAGAATCCGTCGGAGTTAAAATTCATTATAACTCTCCTGTTACGGACAAGAAGTTTAAGAAAATGCTTGAAGAGTATGATGCAATATTTGTCGCCACAGGTTTACCTAAGGGAATGTCTATGAGAATTGAGGGAGAGGATCATCCTAAAGTCACATATGCCATAGATTTTCTGAGAAGAGTAAATCTCGGCGAAAAAATAAGACTGGATGGAGAAGATGTTGTTATCGTGGGCGGAGGAAATGTTGCAATAGATGCAGTGAGAGTCGCGAAGAGATTGGGAGCAAATTCATTCATAGCTTACAGAAGAAGGGTTGTGGATATGCCCGCTGATGATGAAGAAATTGAAGCAACAGAGCATGAGGGTATTCCTATTTACACTCAGATTATACCTCTCAGAGTTGAAGATGGCCCGGAAGGAAAGGTCAAACTCATATATGGTAAGGCAAAGATGGTTCAGGAAAAACCGGGAGAAAGACCAAGACCTGTTCTTATTGAGGGTAAAGAGTATGAATATGTTGTTGACAGAGTTATAGTTGCAATCGGACAGCAGCCTGAATTAAGTTATTTGCCGGAGGAGATAAGAAATAAAATAGAGATGAACAGAAGATTGATAAAAGTTAATGAAAGACAGATGACGAGCATAGAGAAGATTTTTGCCGGTGGAGATCTTACAAACTGGACAGCGGATGCAATTTCCGCCATAGCCGATGGGATGAGAGCTGTTAAGGGTATAGAGATGTATCTTAACGGAGAGATTAGCTGGGATAAAAAGTAGAAGTTAAAGCTGAAAATAGATAAAAAGGGCGGGTCCTTCGGACCCGCCCTTTTTTATTTAAATCACTATTTTAAAATTGCAAGAATTTGAGAGGGCTTTTCAACTATAAGGTCGGCTCCGCTTTCAATTAAACTTTCCAATGTCTTAAAACCCCAGCTTACTCCGACTGTGAACATTTTTGCATTTTTCCCTGTTTCCATATCAAAACTGCTATCACCTACGAAAACATAATTTTCGGGAGGGATTTCTGTTTTTTTGGCTATTTCAAGAGGAACAACGGGTGAGGGCTTTTTCGGGATACCATCCCTTGAACCATAAACAAAGGCAAACTTAAAATTCGGGAAAAAATATTTAACCATATCCTTTGTAAACCTATCATCTTTATTTGAAAGTATGTTTATTATCATATCTCTTTTCTGAAGTTCTCTTAAAAGTTCAGGAATTCCTTTATAAGGCTTTGTTTTGTTTGCCCAGTTTTTTGAATAATTCTCCTTTAACTCAAAAAGACACTCTTTTACAGTCTTTTCATCCCTTTTATCCTCAGGCAAAGAATCTATAACTAATTTTTCTGTTCCCTGCCCTACGGCTTCTTTGTAAAATTCAGTATCATAAGTGGGAAAACTTCTTCTTTCAAGCACCTGATTCATACTATCCTTTATATCTTCTATCGTATCCAAAAGTGTCCCGTCAAGATCAAAAATAAAACCTTTAAATCTCCTTTTATCCATTTCACTCTCCCTTTTTTTGTCTGCTATTTTATCATAATAAGAGATTGTTTCACACAGACGGGATACCCATGAGCACATTTTAGCATTAAGCCTTGAGCACACGATAGCTCTGAGCATTGAGCTATGAGCTACGAGCTGTTCATTAAGGAAAGTTAGTAATCTCTTGCTATCAGTTATTTTTTTTATTTAATGGTTTTAATTTAAACCCCAAGAAATATTTGTAGGGGCAATTCATGAATTGCCCTGTAGTCAATTTAATTAAAAAAAACAATAAACCGAACACTAACAGCTCCGATTCACAATTCACGATTCACCTCAATGCTATCCCCGGTTTTAAAATGATTTTGACCTGGTAGGAAAAATTTAATAATATAAAATATTATAATAATAAACAGAAAAAGAATTTAATCATAAAAAATTATATATAGGAGGTTAGTATGTTAAGAGAAAGAGGTAATTGTGAATAGTGAATCGTTAATCGTGAATTGGGGCTGTTGGAATTTAAAATGACATTTAACAAAAAAAATATATATAGGAGGTTAGTATGTTAAGAGAAAAAAGACTCCGATTTATCGGGGGGACAGTGTCCCGAACTATCGGGGAAAAGAGTATCGAAAACTCTCGTATCAGAGGGACTTTGTTGGTTTTAGTGTTTATGTTAGTTTCAGGAGTGTTTTCTTATGCTGAAAATGTTAAGTATCATGGTCTCGGAAGTGATGCAAGAAGAGTATATGTGAAAGAGATCAAGGATGTTAATATTAGTAAAGCATACGATAGTTGGAGAATAAAATGTAACGGAGATTATCTTATAGGATTCAAAAATTTAGTAACCGAAGAAAAGGGAGATGTATATAATAAAAAATTTGATTATCTATTATCAATTGAGGGTAATGTTGTTGATATAATCTGTGATAAGAAAATATTATTAACGGAAAAATTCGATAAAAAGAATAAAAAATTTTCCTATTTTTTATATGATTTGCAGTTAAAGAAGAAAATTTATATTGGTAAATTAAATAATGTCGGGCATCCTGTATATTTGTATGATAAAAATAATCTTATTTATGTTAAAACAATAAGAAAAGGGGCTAAATTGGAATCCGATTTATTATTATATGATTTAAGAATAAGAAAAGAAAAAACCCTTTGCAGAATAATGGATAAAAAAGCAAATATTATAATACATAATTTTAAATTTTTTGATAATAATAATATTTTCTTTTCTTATGGTAATAAAGAAGCGAAAGGATTATATCGATTAAAACTTTATAATTGTAAACAAAAAGAGATTCTTAAGAGGCCACATATTCTTATTGATGTGTTGGGACAAGGATATTATAAAAATTATAAAGGAGATATAAGAATAATAGTTAACAATACAATTATTGACAGAAATGGGAAATTAATTAATATTATTCCTGAAGTATATTATAAATTAAAAAAATTATTGGGGTTAAAAGAAGAGAGTGACAGAAGAATAGCAATAGCTACATTTAATGGAGTTTTTGTATCTCCGGATGATAAATTGATTTTAATAAGAGCGGGAGAATTAGATCCCGAAAATGATGAATATTGGTTAAAAGGAGGAAGAGAGGGTGTTTTTATTTGTGATTTTAAGGGAAGAGTTGTAAAACTCGATTTAAAAGGATATGGAGTCCCTATAATATATTGGCATCCGTTAGGAGACAGATTGTTTTTAAAAGATAATAAAGGAAAATTAAAAATAGTTGTCCTCGGGAGAAGGTAAATGAAAGTTTCGAGAAAAACAATATACATTTTTTTATTGTTTATGCTTTTAATTCCATTGTTATATTCCGGTGATAGTAAGAAAAAAGATGATTGTAGTAAGAGGGGGAAATCGTGAATTGTGAATTGTTAATCGTGAATCGGAGCTCCTGGCAAAACATTCCACTTAACAAAATCATAACCCTGTATAAACCAATAAGCTTTCAGTTAGCATTGAGCCTTGAGCCATGAGCATTGAGCTACTTATAAGTAATATGTTTAATAACTTGTTAGTAATAATTTTCTTTATTTTATTTGTTTTAATAAAAAAAGAAATTCACAAAAACAAAAAACAA
>JALVQI010000228.1 GCA_027031485.1 Candidatus Aminicenantota bacterium
AAGTTCTGTATAACAAACGAAAAATCGTGGCTCTCAACAAAATCGATTTGATAAAAGAAGAAAATGATGATATCAGGGAATTAGAAAAATTCTGCGAAGAAAATAATCTCCCTTTATTTAAAATATCGGCAATCAAAAGCGAAGGGATATATCCACTGCTTGAATTCTTATACAAAACAATGAAAGAATTAAAAAATGAAGAAAAAGAGGATAATGATGAAAAGTAATATAATCGGTGTTTACGGAGGAAGCTTTGACCCGGTTCACTTAGGCCATTTAAGATTTGCCGAGCTTTCGGCGGAATTTTTCAATCTCGAAAAGGTTATATTCGTACCCACCTATAAGCTCCCTCATATTTATAAAGAGAAAGTTTCAGGTTATAACCTAAGATATGAGATGCTTAAAATTGCAACTTCTCAAAATAAGAAATTTGAGGTTTCAGACATTGAATCAAAAAGGGAGGAAAAATCATATACTATCGATACATTAAAAGAGATAAGAAAACTCTACGACAACAAAACAATAGCTTTTTTAATGGGTTCGGATTCTTTTTTAAAAATTGATACATGGAAATCATGGGAAATTTTAATAAAAGAATTCATTCATATTGTCGCGGTGAGACCGGGAGCAGAGATGAGCAAAATAAAAGCCTTCATGAAAAAACATAATTTAAACTATAAAATTTTCACAATCAAAGAAAATCCCAAAGAATTATTAAATTTAAACATACTAAAAGATAAAACAATTCTTGACATTTCCTCTACTTTAATAAGAAAGAGAATAAAAGAGGGAAAAAGTGTAAGATACCTTGTACCAGAAAAAGTGAATAATTTAATTATTACAAAAGAACTTTACAAGGAGGAATAATTTGGAGAAAAGCGATGAACAGATTCTTAAACTAATCTGTGAAATCATTCTCGACAAAAAAGGTGAGAATATCAAAATTCTCGATATCTCAAAACTAACAACTGTGGCAGATGTAATAGTCATTGCTTCCGGCAACTCAACAAGGCAACTTTCAGCCATGTCAGATGATATTGAAAGAAAAATCAGGAAATCTTTCAGGATAAGGCCTTTAAGTATAGCCGGGAGGGATGCTTCGGAATGGATTTTATTGGATTATAATTCAATAATAGTTCATCTATTTTTGACAAAAACGAGAGAATACTATAACCTTGAAGAGCTCTGGGAAAAGGATGACAATGAAATCCCTTTACAAGAACTTGGTCTTCAAATCCCCTGAAATAAAAAAAATATTAAAACACCTTGAAACACTTGCAAGTGTTAAAAGTCATCTATTTTTAATCGGAGAGGCAGGTACGGGAAAAAGAGAAATAGCCAAAATATATCACCAGATGGTCTGGGGTTCGGAAAAGGGTTTTTTACATTTAAATTCAAGCAATATTGATTCGGAAATCGGCTATTCAACTCTGTTCGGGTACAAGAAAGGATCATTCACAGGTGCTACTGAAGATAAAAGGGGGATTATAGATAATTTAAAAACAATTTATATTTCTTCCATAGAACTCCTTCCTCAGAATCTACACTCTCCCCTTTTGACATTAATGGAAAAAGGGAAATATATTCCTCTGGGAAGCTCTGAAGCCTTTAATTATGAAGGTATTGTCATTGTTTCAACAACAGTAATGGACAAGAGAAATTTAAAAGAAAAAATATCTGATTCTCTCTTTTATTTTTTAAATTCAAAGGCTATTGAAATTCCTCCGTTAAGAAAAAGAGACAAAGATAAGATTGAGATTGCTAAATTCGTTCTCAATAAACTTAATAAAAAAACAGGAAATAGGAAAAGCTTTTCAAAAGAGTTTTTAGATTTTATAAAAAACTATCATTTTAAAGGAAATATAAGGGAACTCATAAATTTTGTTGAAAAAGCCTATATTGAAAGTGGAGATAGTGATTTAATAAAAATTAAAAATTCTGACATGTATATGCTGAGCACCGACAATATTCTAAAAGAGGCAAAAGAGGAATTACTTACAATGGATGAATTGGAAAAGAGATATTTTCTTGAAATCTTTAAAATAACAGGAGGGAATAAGACCAAAATAGCTAAAATCTTGGGGATTTCAAGAAAATCCGTCTATAATTATTTAAAGAGGTATAGATTGAGCAATGGAAAAGATTAGAGTTCTCTGGGTTGGGAAAAATAAATTCAAAGCTCTTGAGAGCCTCGAAAATGAATATCAGGAAAAAATAAAAAGAATTGTATCCTTTAAAATTGATAGCTTGCCTAAAAAAGGTAAAAACATCTCAGGAAAGAAAATCATAAAAGAAGGGGGTAATAGTATTTTGAAAAAAATCACAAAGGATGATTATTTAATATTACTTGATGAAAAGGGAAAAGAATTTGATTCCATTAATTTTTCAAACTTTTTAGAGGATAAGATTAATAGTCCTAAAAGAATAAACTTTGTTGTAGGAAGTTTTTCTGGAGTTTCGGAGGATGTAAAAAAAAGGGCAGATTTTAAAATTTCCCTCTCAAAGATGACATTCTCAAACTATATAGCAAGAATAGTCCTTCTTGAACAAATTTTCAGAGCATTAACACTTATCAAAGGAATGGAGTATCACAGATGAAAAATTACAAATATAATCCAAATATAGGAGGTTAAGCTTGAATTCAATCATTAAAAATCCCCAAAATGTAAGAGAAGCAGAGCTTATTGTAGGAATCCCATCCTACAATGAAGCTGATAATATTGCTTTTCCCACTGATATTGTAAGCAGAGGACTTGAGGAGTATTTCCCTGACAAAAAATCCGTAATAATCAATGTTGACAACAATTCCCC
>JALVQI010000229.1 GCA_027031485.1 Candidatus Aminicenantota bacterium
TTAAAATATGAATTTCTTCCTCTTTCATATCTGTCTGCAGGTATCACAACAAATTTCCCTTCCACACCTATGCACCAGAATTTTCCGTCTTTTTTTATACTTGCTAAGGTTCTTCCACTCATACCCGCACAATATATATCACCAAAAAACGGCTTTATCCCTTTATCATCCTTTATAAGAAGCCTACCGGTAAGAACACTTCCTAATACAAGTTTAATTGTTAAATAATATTCTTTTCCCGCCTCAATATCAATAAAATATTTCCATTTCTCAGGCACATATGCAACTATTGTCCCCTCTCTATTTAGAACAAATGTACTTACATAATATCTTCTTCCCGCCCGCAGTTTCTCAAAAGTAATAATTCCTTCTTTATTCGTAAAACCCTCCTTTCTTAATCCACTCTCAAGATCAATCACATCAACATGAAAATTTGAAACAGGTTCTTTTTCACTTCCTTTAACTACTTTCACCCTGAGTCTTCCATAGCTCCTACAATAAAGACTCATACTAAGCATAAACATAAACACCAAAACAACTAAAACCCCTCTGATAAAGGGTTTCCCGATGGATCGGGAGTTTGTCCCCCGTTTGAAACGGGAGTTTGTTCCTCTTAACATACTAACCTCCTATATATATTTTTTTTGTTAAATGTCATTTTAAATTCCAACAGCCCCAATTCACGATTAACGATTCACTATTCACAATTACCTCTTTCTCTTAACATACTAACCTCCTATATATAATTTTTTATGATTAAATTCTTTTTCTGTTTATTATTATAATATTTTATATTATTAAATTTTTCCTACCAGGTCAAAATCATTTTAAAACCGGGGAAAGCATTGAGGTGAATCGTGAATGGTTAATCGGAGTTGTTAGTGTTCGGTTTTTTGTTTTTCTATTGGAAAGTAGCCTGTCCCGCACTTTCTTTCCAGTGGTAAATGAAAAGATGCATCAATTAAAGATTAATGTTAAAAGAAATCTTCACCAAAGTATCGCTAATCAAAAAAGATAGTGCGGGATGAATCGGAGTTGTTAGTGTTTGGTTTGTTGCTGTCTGCTGTTTTTTATAATTAACCGTAGGGGAAAGGTTAGCTTTGTGGTGAATTGTGAATTGGTGTTGTTAGTGGGTGGTTCATTGGTGTTTGTTGTTTTTTTATTTAATTTATAAAAAAAATAAAGAAAATAATTAATTACAAGAAACTAACAACTTTCCTTCGTAGTCTGCTCAAGGCTCAAAGCTCAAGGCTCAATGCTATCATGTATTGCCCTGCAATAAATCCCCGATTTACGATTCACGATTTACAATTCACTTCTTATCTTACTTTCAATGATAACAAGGAGATTACTGTTAGTATTATTGCGATAATCCAGAGTCTTATCACTGCTTTGGGTTCTGCAATTCCCTCATGGGTCAAAGAGTGATGAAGCGGAGCTCTGTAAACAAGACGCCTACCCACTCTGTTCCCGATCTTTTCCTGTAGAAAGGATGTGAAAATTTCAGCAATAAATACTCCTCCGCTTATTACAAATAAAAATTCCTGTTTTGTTAGAAATAGCATTAAAGCTATTGCTCCACCTATGGCAAGAGAGCCTGTATCTCCCATAAAAACTTCAGCTGGATAACTATTATACCAGAGAAACCCCATTATGGAGCCTATCAAAGCCGCCCCGAAAACAGTAATCTCCCCGCTTCCCTCAATGTATGGGAATAAATAGTGGGAAGCTGCAACAGAATTTCCTATTATATAAGCAAATATAGAATAAACTAGTATGGTTAAACTCGAAACTCCGCTTAAAAGCCCGTCCATTCCATCTGTTATGTTTATTGCATTTATAACAGAAAACATTACAAAGATTATAAAAACAACAAAACCAATCTCTCCGAGATTGAGAATAGGGTTTTTATAAAAAGGAATGTATATCAGAGTCTTTATTTTCTGAGGCACAGGGCAGAGAGGCGATATATAGTATAAAGAAAATGGTATTATATAAAGTAGCATTAATATTGTTTTCCCCCATTGGCTTAATCCTGAAAGGGAAGATTTAAACCTTGATTTTTGAAAATCATCAAGAAAACCTACAAAACCAAAGTATAAAAAGGCTGACAAAAGGATATAAAGAAAAGAATTTGTAAAATCTCCCCACAAAATCAAAGAGAAGAGAGTTGAGCTTATAATTAAGATTCCACCACCTGTGGGAGTTCCCCTTTTTGAGTAGGCATTGATTGAGAGCATCTCACCTGATGTGTCTCTGAACTTTTTCCTGTACAAAAAAAGTATGAATTTGAATCCGAAAATCAATGAGAATATAATGGATGTTCCCATTCCCATTATTGCCCTGAAAGTTATATAGTCCATTAATCTGAAAAAACCGTAGTTAATACCCGAAAGCTTTAAAAGTGCAATTATTAGTTCAATCATTCTTTATATCCTTCTAATATTTTAACAACTTTCATATATTTTTCCCTGACTCTGAATTCGGGTTTGAATTCAGAGGTTGTTATTAACATCTGTTTTATAAAATTCTTAACCTTCGTAAGATCTTCAAACTTCTTATTAATCAAGCCGCATTCTATACTTTCCAGCAGAGCTTCCCTTATTCTTATGTTTCTTGAAGAAAGATACTGTCTGTTAAATCTAAAAAACTCATCTTCACTTAAAAATAATACTCCCGCTCTTATTGCCTCGGCTTTCACTTCAAAACTCTCGCTCTTTTTTGATAATTTTTCCATTATCTTATTTTTTATGGTTTGATCATCTTTTAAATTTTCATAAAATCTCCTGTAAAGTGAAATGGCTTCTCTTCTAACCTCATAGTAAGAATCATCGAGAGCTCTTTCAATAATCTCTTTGAAAAAATCAAAGTATTTTTCAGATTTTCCGAATGCTATAAGGGAGTTTCTCCTTAAAAAGCCTTTGAAGTCCGAAAAGTTTTCATATATCCAGGGGTAAAGGTCTTCCCTTCTCAAACTTCCAATCAATTTAATAGCTTTGTTCACAACAAGATAATTATCTGATCTCATATATTCCCGAATCTTGTTATTGTACAACTTCACATAAAGGTTATCCTTACCTTTTTCTTGGACTGTTTTATCAAGGTATCTGATCAAACTATCAAAAAGTCTCCTAAACCTGACAAAACGAGGCTCTACAATTTCAATGAGAAAATCAAGAGGTTCGTCATTAAAGAGTTTTTTTACGGTATCCGCGATAATTTTATCAGAATTTTTAATTGAAAATTTTCCTATGTGCTGACTAAAGGATTTCAATTTTTCACTATCTTTTAACAGAGAATAGATAAGTCCAATAAATTCCTTTTTATCTATATAATCAATACCTGTTTCAAAATCAAGTTTCTCAAAAATGATTTCAGCAGCTTTGCTTTCCACTATATTAATCGCATTTAATTCCTGATGATCTCCCGGAAGCCCTCTTTTGGGTACCAACACGGATGGTTTCCTTAAAGCTGCGATTTCAGATATGGCACCTGCTCCTGCTCTGCTGATAATCAAATCAGCCGCCTTTTGATAATTTACGATATCATGGATATATTTTATGCCTTTATAATAAAAGCCCTCCTTTGTTTTAACCTCAAAGTTTTTATCATCAAAGTCTTTACCAAGTTCGTTTTTAAGAATCGCTTTTGTGTCTTTATGGGAATCGTATTCCTCACTTTTCGCCAGACCGAGAGAATGGTAGATATACAATTTACTATTTTTCATCAATTCTTTCATTGAGTTGGCTGCTACTCTGTTTATACTCCTTGAACCGAGAGAACCTCCGGTTATAAGTATAAAAAACTTTTCTTCTGGTATCCCTAACTTTCTTTTCATCTCAGCTTTATCATATTCCCTATAATAATCCTCTCTCAGCGGATATCCACACAAAACACATCGGTTAGACCAGATAAAGTATGAGGTTTCCCTGTAATTAACCAACACAACATCAGCCATAAGTGAAGCAAACTTGTTTAAAAGTCCCGGAACAAAGTTTTGCTCCTCTATTACAATTTTTAATTTTAAAAATGGTTTTAAAAGAAATCCCGCAAAGACAACGGGAGCGGAAACATATCCACCGGTAGCAACAATAAGATGAGGTTTGAATTTCAAAATTTTAAGACCTGCTTGCAGTGTGCCTTTTATTATTTTAATTAAAACTTTAACCTTGTTTCCTGAAAATGGAGAAGAGGTTATAAATTCAAGCTTTATGCCCTTCTTCTTTTTAATGATTTTTTCTTCAGCCCTTCCTCTGATGCCAAGATATAGAACATCACCGACAAACCCCTCCTTTTTTAATATATTGTAAATTGAGAGAGACGGATAAACATGGCCACCTGTTCCTCCCCCTGTTAAAATCACTCTCTTTTTAGTGGAGTATCTCTTTCTCCAGAAACCATATACTATTATCCCATAGGCAACAAATGATACTAAAAAAGCAAAACCAAGGTAAAAAAGCATTGACAAAAACCCGTGAATCTTATTGGAAAACAATTTAAAGATTAATAGAATCGGGACAAAGAAAAATGAAGCAAAAATAAGTTTGGCACTTGTTAATATAAACCTTTTGTATTCAATTTTTATTTTGAATTTTGAAAGATATACAAGCAATATTATTGATTGGATAAAAATTGCTATAGCTGTTGCAAGGGCAATTCCTCCCTGTTTAAGAGATGTCCTGTAAAGAATAAAATCAAGAACAATATTAATCAATCCCCCCCAGAAAGCAGCATAAAGCGGTAACTTATTATCTTCAAGAGCAGAATATACCCTGTTAAACAGAGCCACAAAACCACTCGGTAAAAGGGAAAGAGAATAATAAAAAAATGCAAGAGAAGTTTCGGAAACAGCAACACTGTCAAAGGCTCCTCTTTTATAGAAGAGAATTATTATCTCTTTTGAAAAAAGGAGAAAAAACAGTGTAATCGGGAAAAGGATAATCAGAATCAAATCAATTCCTGTACTTGTCATCTCTGAAAATTTTTTCATTTCTTTTTTCCCTCTTGATTTTGAAAGCTCCGGTGCAATGGTCCTTGATAGAGAAAGAGGTATTACTGAGATTGGAAGATTTATTATTCTGAAACTATACCAGAGAGATGAAATTGCTCCGCTTCCTATCAAAGATGCCACTATTCTATCTACAATCTGTGTGCTTTTTGTGATGAGTGATGATATTAATATCTTGGCGCCCTCCCTGAAGGATTTGCCTACACGAGCCGATTCCTTTGTTTTTTTCGATTCCATAAGATTTCTACCGATTTTTAAAAGTGCCGGAATCTGATAAAAGATAAAAGCTCCCGCACCAAGAAGATAGGCAAAAGCCATTGATTTTATACCGACTCTGGAATGAAAGAGAATCATAATAAAAATAATCGTGAGATTCATAAAAGCGGGAGCTGTGCTATAAATTAACTCTTTTCCGCTGAAAAGTAATATTGCTCCGAAGAAGGTTGAAATTGCTATCAATACCATGAACGGAGCAACTATTTTTGCAAGTTCAATTGTAAGCAAAAAGGTGTCGTGATCCATTCCGGGAGCGAGAATCTTAATAATAAACGGAAGAAAAATATAAATAATCGCTAAAAGCAAAATTGACACGACAAAGGATATTAGAAAGGTTTTGATTAAAAATTTTCTTGCCTTCTCCTTTTTCCCTTCCTCAAACATTCTTTTGAATGGCGGAAGAAATGCTCTTTCGAACATCTCCTCTCCCAAAACACGTCTGAATAAGTTGGGAACAGAGAAAGCTATGATAAAAGCATCATAGAGTTTACCACTACCGAAAAAGGCAGCTGCAAGGATCTCCCTTAAAAAGCCCAGAATCCTTGTAATCAATGTACCCCCGGCAATTAAAGAAGAACCTTTTAAAATTTCTTTCAAATTTTTCATCGCTTTCTCTCAAAATCCCCTTTTAACAGGATTATAAAAAAACTTTTTACCATAATTGCGATAATTTTTCAATCTCTTTAAAACTTCTTGAAGCTGCGATTTTATTAATTTCGTAAGCTATATCAAGTCTCATTTTCTAAGATCATTATCTAATTATCTAAAGGAGAGGTTAAAGCTTCTAAATATCAATGGAAAAACAAACAGAGTTTTTCTCAACATCATTCCTTTTATTAATTTCCCAAAGAAAATTGAAAGCTTTTTCTTATGTGAATTTCCGTGGAATTAAAAACATGTACGGGAGAATCTTCCTGAGAGATGATTAAAGGTAATTCCGTACAACCTAAAATCACTCCCTTTGCTCCTTTCTCCCTCATTTTATTAATTATTGATTTTATAGCCTCTTTTGACTCCTTTTTTATTATATTCTTTGTAAGTTCATTATAGATAATTTCATCTATTTTCCTTCTATCCTCTTTCTCAGGGATTAGAATATCCGCACCCGATTTTTCTCCAAGCTCTTTCCTGTAAAAATCCTCCTCCATTGTAAAACGGGTACCAAAAAGAGCAACCCTCTCAATCCTCTTTCCTTTTATCTCTTCCGCAATCGCATCAATTATGCTAATAAAGGGAATTTTTAGATTACCTTTTATTTTCGGTAAAATTTTATGAATTGTATTTGATGCAATTATTAGAAAATCTGCACCAGCTTTTTCAAGATTTAAAGCAGCTGATAGAACTCTTTCCTTAACTCCTTCCCAATCACCTTTACTCTGTAATTTTTCAATTTCATTAAAATTAATAGAGTATAATATTATATCCACTGTACTAAACCCGTTTCCGTATGCTTCCGATAATTCATTGAGACCAATGTAATACTCAACCGATGACTGCCAGCTCATGCCGCCTATAATTCCGATTGTTTTCATATTTCAGTATTACAAAAACCTGAGAAAAAATCAATATCTTTCTCCAAAATTATTTTAATTTTTCCCATAATCTTCCAATAAAATCATTAAGATGATATTATAGGATACTCCGAGCTGGAAAGGCTAAGGCAATCAGGCTATGTCTTCCAGCCGACAGGGTAAAGCCGGAAACAGCTTTGCCTCCCAATCCCGGAAAGGAGGTTTTAATGAAAAAGATTTTTTCAGTTTTATCAAGTCTGGTTTTAGTCAGTGGCTTTTTATTTCCCGAGCAAAAGTCAATCACGATTTATCATGCGGGTTCTCTGTCCTATCCTTTTAAAATCATTGCCAAAAGATTTACTGAAAAGACGAAGATTAAAGTTTTTACAGAATCCGGAGGTTCAAGAGGTATAATCAGAAGAGTAACTGAGTTGGGAAAGAGAGCCGATATGGTTGCATCAGCCGATTATAGACTGATCAAAACAATGATGTTCCCGAAATTTGCGGATTTTTTGTATGAATTTGCAACAAATGAAATTGTCATAACTCTGAGTCCCGAATCAAAGTGGCTCGGAAAGATTAATACTTATAATTGGTATAAAATTGTTCAGAACAAGGATTTTATAATAGGGTACTCAGATCCTGAGCTTGATCCCTGTGGTTATAGATCACTTATGGTTATGCAGCTTGCGGAAAAATATTATAAAGAAAAAGGCTTTTACAATAGGATAAGAAAAAAGATCGGGGATAAATGGGTCAGGCCCAAATCGGTTGAACTTTTAGCCCTTCTTGAAACCGGTGAAATGGATGCTGCTTTTGAGTATAAATCCGTGGCATTACAGCACAAACTTCCTTTTATATCATTACCTGAAAAGATTAATCTTAGTTCTCCGAAATATGAGAGTTTTTACAAAACAGCAAAGGTTTATTTAACTAAAAAAGGCGGTAAAAAGGTTGTAATTTATGGAAAATCCATTGTATACGGAATCACAATAGTAAAAAATTCTCCGAACAGAGAAGGAGCGGAAAAGTTTTTAAAGTTTCTATTATCAAAAGAGGGTCAGGAACTTTTGAAAAAAGCCTATCAGAGTCCGCTTATTCCACCTATCCTCTTAAAATACAAAGGAAAATAGAAAAAGGGAAAGAGAAAAGAAAAAATATAAAAGAATATGCTAACACTATAAAAAGAAAAAACTATCGCCAATCCTATTGAAAACAGAGAAAAGCTCAAAAGTCTTACCTTCGAAGGATTCAAATTATCTAAAATTAAGAGGGATAGAAAATATGGGAATAAAATCAAGAATAACGATAGAGTGGTAAAAGAGTAAATTCTGTCTGATAAGAATGAAAAAAGCTTTAAGGATAAAATAAAGTTTAAAACAAAGGAAACAATAAGAAATAAAATAGTAGTGGTTTTTCCCCTCTTAAACAAAAAAGGCGGAGTAAGAATTATTAAAACAATCAGAAAGATTTCTATCAAAGTGTAAATTATATTAAAAGCTTTTTCCCTTTTCGCAGAGGAGAAAATTTTTACCCTTTTTTTTGAAGCGGTAAGGAAAATATATCCACCTTTTTTTATGTGTTTGTTTAATAAATTCAAATATTTCATATTATAAAAATCCAAACCTTTCACAGAGTCTTCTCTCTTTATAATAAGCTCAAATTTTAATTTTGAGTTTTTTAAAAAGGTTTCTCCATTCGTTTTCAAAATATTAATATTAGCCTTCCTCATGTATAAAATAATTGAAGGATAATCATAGTAAATTCTATCCTTTAACCCCTCATCCTCAAATGAGTAAAATATTTTAAAAAGCCCATTCTCTAAAAAAATATCAATAATCTTAGGGTTTTCTCCTGAAATAAATATTTTACCAAATTTAATCCCCTTCTCTTTTAAAATCCTCTTTATTCTTTCTTCTAAAAATTCATTTTTATAAGGAAATGAGAAAAGAGGATAAAGATTTTTATAAAAAAACACCTCCTTTTTACCGAAGGCAACCATATATGCACCTTTATCCGTTTCAAAACAGATATTGGGCTTTAAGGGAGTGGATACTTTCTTTAAAATGGTTTTATAGCCCAAAATCATAAATGCAAAAACAGGAATAACATATAAAATCGGTATAATCCTTCTTCTCCCCCTCTCAACAAAAACAATTAAAAAACCAAGATAAATAATTCCGAGTGTTCCACATATATACCAGCTATTTAATCTTTTGGCCAGAATAAAAAAGATAAAAAATGGAGAAAGGGAAAATGAAAATAGCGAAATTTTGAATGAGCTCCGGAGATTATCGGATTCTCTTAAAATCTTACCCAAGATCAACCCTGAAAATAAAAAGGGAAGAGGTAAAAAAAGGAAAGATAAAAAAAATAACCCTGATATTTGCCGGGAAGATGGAGTAAGCTTTAGATTTATACATAAGATATAATATACAAGATAACCACCCAAAAATGCCCAAAAAATATAATTTTTTGTATCTTCCATCTTGTTATAAGAGGACTTAAAAAAAACACCCATTACAAAAAACAAAAGGAGAACAAAGACAGAAAATCCGATCCTTAATAGATTAAAATGAGTTATCAAAACAAGATACTTCACTATTATGCTTAGGAACCCAAAGCTCATAAATGAGAGTAAAAAATTGTAGAAATTAAGTTCGGTCTTTTTATCAATCACTTAGGTTTCCTATCTTTCAATACTTTTTTCGTAAAATAAGAAGAGATTCCTTTCAATGGATCACTATCAGTATAGAGATCAATTAACTCTATTCCTTTTGATAAAACCGATTTTTTAAATCTACTTAACATTGTATTATAAGTATTTTTATAAGTATAAAGAGCCTCTCTATCAGAAAAATCAACAGACTTGAACATATAGCTTTCGGGATCAAAAAAATTAAAAATTCCGCTTTCAGGGGGATTCTCTTCAACCGGATCCCTTAACATTATAAAAAAGAGATTATTCTTTTTACTTAATCCCAAAAATTTATTTTCAAAATAGAAAGGTAAAAAATCAGAGACAACAAAAATCAGAGATCTCCTTTTTACCACATTTAAATAGAACTCTATCAAAGGGAGAAAATCCGTTTTTTTCTTTTCCTGATTTTTATTCTTTAAAATAAGAGTGTAGTTTGAAAAAAGTCTTTTATCCCCTCTCAAAGGAGGAAGAAAATTCTCTATATCAGAAGAAAAAAGAGTCAATGAAACAGGATCCCCATTCTTTAAAGCAATGGCACCTAAAATCGTTGAAATTTCCGCAGCATAATCTATCTTTTCCTTTCCCTTTATACCCACATTCATGGAGGAGCTAATATCAACAGCAATATAAACAGGAATGTTTCTTTCCTCCTTATACTCTTTAACAAACAATTTACCCATTCTTGAACTTGTATTCCACTCAATATTTTTATACTCATCAAAAAATGTATACTCTCTGATATTATCAAACTCAATCCCTTCTCCTTTGAATAGAGATTTATAAACTCCACTTAACTCACTTTCACTCTTCTTCTTTAATTCTATAATTATCCTGTTCAATATTCTGTCATTAATAATCATAAAAAATTATATCTTATTGAAATACATATTACAAAAAAGTATTGAGCTATGAACGAATTCGGGGATTGTGAACAGGAAAGTAGGAGATATAATGTAGGGCAATTCATGAATTGCCACTACAGGTGTTCAATGCTAACTTTTTACCCAAGATGAAGTACACACATTTCAATAATCATTTTACAAGCAATAGTTAGAAATTCACTGTTTTTTATTCTTACTTTTTTCTTTTGTGCTTTCCATATCTTTCAGAACTTTTTCCTCCATAACCTTCCAATCAAATTTTTTAAAAAGAGTCAGAGCCTTTTTATAATGAATTTTTTTAAATTCCATTATAAGTGCCCCGAATATATTCTCTTTATTTTTAAAAGGGAGTATTATCTCCCCCTCTTTTTTATTTTTATTATAATAGATCCCGAAATTAAAACCCGAAATTTCTTCTGTTTTTCTCCAGGCAACATCTCTATCATAGCTCAGGTTTAAAGAATAAGGTTTCCACAAAGCGGAAACTCCGGGTCCTCCAAGTAAGATAATTTTGAAAGATTTTTCTCCGTTTGAATAACTTTTTTCAATTCTCAATGTATAAACCCTTTCAATATTTATTCTACCACCCACAGGCTCTTCAGCTTTCCAATCAGGGATATCAATCAATAATTTATTAAATTCCTCAAAATTAACGGAAAACAGAAAGGATATAATGAGAATAATTGAGACAAAAAACAGGGTTTTTTTCATTTCCCTTTTATTGAATAAAGTCCCTCTTTTTCAAGCTCTTTAACTATCTCTTTTAATATCTCAAATATATGTTCTCTTAAAAACTTTTCATGTTCGGGGATTCTCTGCTCTAAAACAAGTTCCGCAAATTCATCAAAATTCGGTTTGGGGTAAGTTTTATCATAGCTATCAAGTATTTCAAATATATGCTCCAATATCTCATCTGCAAAGGAACCTACAAGCCAGACTCCCGGATGAATGGAACCAACCTCCTTGATATTAAATTTAATGGACTTTATTGCCCTGGGGATAAAATCAAAGTTTTCATCGGCAGGAAATCCGCAGTGGGGGCAAAGGCTTTTCTCCTTATAGGGTATGAATTTATAACCACACTTTTTGCAAATATACTCATATCCGATATGAAGTGTCATTTCTCTCCTTTTTGCATATTATATTAAAAATAGACAACTCATGCAATATTACTCTTGCCAAAATCGGAAAAAAAGGTATAAAATATACTACTTTAAAAAACAATGGAGGAAAATATTGAAGAAAGCTTTAATAACTACATTTTTACTTCTAACCCTTTTTTCATTTTCTTTTGGGAAAATTAACGGATTTTCAGAGATCTCTTTAAATCTTCTTCTTCCTGCTGATCAAAATTTCAAAGATGCCTATTCAAATACCGTATTTTTGCCCTCTCTTTACGCAGGTATTCACATATACAGGGATTTTTTTGTCTGGGCCGGTTATCGCCTCTTTACCCAAAAGGGAGAGACAACTGCTTTAAAGGATGAAATCAAATACACCGAATATGATACTGGAGTCGGTTTGGGTTATTCAAAAGAATTAAATGAAAGCCTCAGTGTTGCTATTTATTCAGGTTTTTATTTCATAGCCTTTAAAGAAGAATTAACAGGCTCGGAAAAGGTTTCAAGAGATTCCACATTGGCTCTGACAGCGGGAGTATCGGTAAAATACAAAATTAAAAATCCCTTTTATGTTTTAATTGGAGCGAATTACACAGGAGGCCAAAATAACTCCTACAATCCTCCCGCAAAATTAGGCGGAATAATTGCTAAGGCAGGCTTTGGAATTAACTTTTAAATAAAACCGTTCAAATTGACTGCTTTTTTGCAATTATTTAGAATTCACAATGAATCGTAAGTTTGTTCTTCTTCTTATACTATTTCTACTAACTATAATAATCAGAATCCCAAGGATTGAATCGGATCCTCCTTCCATCGTTGCTTCAATATCAGGCAGCGCCAGTATATTCTGTGATGAGGGGATGTACCCTCATAATGCGAGGAATAAAATTCTTTTCAACAAATGGGTTACAGATGATTGGAATCCATTTATTTACAACCCGATATTAACTATTCTATATTATCTGACATTTTTGATTTTCGGAGTAAAGATATTATTTGTAAAATTATGGAATCTTTTGTTTGCTTCCATTTCAGTTCTCTTATTCTTTTATATTGGGAATAAAAAGAAGATTAATATATGGTTACTCTTTCTCCTCTCTCTACTCTTTTCATTTGATTTCTACTGGATTAATTATAGCAGAGTCGGACTTCTGGAAAATTTTTCAACTCTTTTTTTCATTCTCTCCTTTGTTTATTTTCTCAAGATTGAAGATAATCAGAAAAATGCATTTTTATCAGGAATGTTCGCTACCATTGCAATCCTATCAAAATATCTTTTCGCATACTTTTTATTTGCAACTTTTATTTCAATCCTTTTTTACACATTAAAGAAGAAAAATAAAAAGATCTTACTCTTTTTCACAGGAGGAGTGCTTACAACATTTTTACTCTGGTTGTTTACAATATATTTACCAAATTTGAAATATTTTCACAAAATCGGAAATGCCTGGAGCTCTCAGAGTATTCCCCATACGACAAAAAGAATCTTTCATAATCTTATCAATAACTCCTTACCACGATACTTCTCAATTTCACCCCTAATCTTTTACATAGGGATTTTGTTCATTTCACTTATAATTGTGAAAGTCTTGCTGAGAATGGAAATAAAAGCTGATGAAGTTTATCTCTTTCTCTGGATCTCTTTTTCCTTTTTTCAAATCGGGATATTAAACTATCAGCCTTTAAGATACTATTTGCCTCTGATTCCCGCTTTGTTTCTGGCGTTTTCATACATTTTTTCCTATATTAATTCAGAGCAAAACAGACTAAAGTTTTCCTTTTTATCCATTTTTTTAAGTATGGCTTTTACTTTTATGTTTTTCCGCTCTTTTTCAAAACTTTTGCTTAAACCTCCGTCAGCTTTTTTTGTTTATCCCTTAATCTTCAGAATCACTCTCATAATAGCCACACTGCTTTTTCTATACCTATTCATAGGAGGAATAAATAAATTTAAAATAAAAAAAACATTTATAACCATCTTAATTTTTGCTATTATTCTCTGGGGTGAAATATGGCTGCAATTCAGATTCGGATTCCAGACAAAATACAATTTGAAAAACATAAATACCTATATGGAAAAGAAATTAAATAGGGATAGCTTTATAGTCGGACAATGTGCATTGAGAGCTGTTTTTGACACTAAATTAAAAGCAATCCCGGCATACAAAGGCTGGTTCAATGATAAAAACTTATTTCAAAGATATCCTATCACCCATCTTTTGATGTTAAAAAGATTCAACGAGCTCTCATGGATAGTTCATAGATATCCTCAAATCAAAAACAGATTAGAACTAATAAAAACATTCCCTATCTGGGATACAAAACTAATTTTCTATAAATTAAACAAAAAAAAGGAGGAAAAATGATAAAAAGAAATCTTATTTTAACAATTCTTTTAAGTTTGTTATTAACTTTATCCGTTCAATCTCAGGAACTAAAGTTCAAAGATATAACCGCACAAGCCGGCTTATCATTGGTTGATCGATTGGGAGGACACGGAACCGCCTGCGGAGATCTTAATAATGATGGCTGGATGGATTTTGTTATTACCAATTCATACAATCCTCAATTTGTATATATAAATCAAAAAAACGGTAAGTTCAGTCTTACAAAAATTGAAAATCATTATCTCAGCCATCAGGCATTGTTGGTGGATATAGACAATGACGGAGATCTTGACTTTGTAATAGCCAATGCTGGTAACGGAGAGCCAAGTAAACTTTATCTTAATAATGGAAATGGCCAATTTACATTTAAAAATAGTGCATTAAAAACAAGTCCGGGAGGAACCAGGGGAACAACTGCAAGCGACTTTAACAAAGACGGCTATCTGGACCTTTATACCGTAAATTTTTTATTTCCCAATCAACTTTTTATCAATCACGAAGGAAACTATTTTTCAGAAGAAGCGGAAAACTGGGATATACAGGATAAGGAAACCAATAAGGCGGGAAGTCAGGGGGTTGTTTCCGTAGACATTAATAATGATAAATTGCCCGATATTTTTGTTTGCAAATACAAATACAATACAACCATAAACCAAAAACCACTTTTTTACATAAACCATGGAACATACTTTGTAAATGAAGCTCAAAAGAGAAACATAAATGTAGAAAATCTCAATGGGGCAACTTTCGCAGACCTGGACAATGACGGAGATCTCGATTTAATATTAGCCAGACAATCTTCAAACAATTATCTTACCATCTATAAAAACAATAACGGTTACTTTCAAAATATGACAAATGTTTTGAAAATTCCCCTAATACATAAACCGATATTTAGTATAATAACAGCAGATTTAAACAATGATGGATTGGAAGATATTTTCGTAGTTGGTTGGTATTCAACAAACAGATTATTTATAAATAAAGGAAATTGGAATTTTGAAAGTATAAATGCCTCAATTGAAGATTATTATTTGAACGGGAGATCGGGGTCCTTTATCGATTATGATAATGACGGAGACCTGGATATCCTAATAACAGGTTATATTGAACACACAAGACTTTATGAAAATTTGTACAGCGGGAATAATAAATCAATTCAACTGGATATTTTTGCCCCGAGCGGACAAAAAAGCCCTTTTGATTCAATAGTTTATCTATATAAAAATTCATATGCTTACGGAACTCCATGGCAAACAAAACATTTAATATCAACTCAGGGCTATCTATCTCAGCCCTCAACAAGAATGCACTTCGGGGTTGCTCGGGAGAAAAATCTAAGCTGTAAAATTGAATACAATACGGGGGAAGTAAAATATCTTTTTAATATTCAACCTGAAGCTATTCTTTCGGTGGGGAATGTTCCGGATATTCAAATTTCAAACACTGAAAAAATTTATGACAGAGGTTTTCTTATAAAGAGAGTTATTGATAAGATAGATATTAGTATTACTGCCACTCAGCCAGTAAATAAAATTTATGTTTTCAGAAAAAGGACAGATGAAGATTCTTCAAACTATAAATTCATCAAAGAGTTTAATGGTAATACAAACAGCCTTTTGATTGAATCAGATGAAAATAGTTATGACTATGCAATTTATTATACGACAGAAAGCTCTCAAAGCTTTGTTAAATTTGCAAGTGTTTTGAAAAGATAGATGAAAATCAGAGAGAGTCTTCTGATAATTTTATTTTTTTTTCTGAATATATTCATTTATACAAATATAAAAA
This sequence comes from Candidatus Aminicenantota bacterium, assembly GCA_027031485.1. Lineage (GTDB taxonomy): Bacteria > Acidobacteriota > Aminicenantia > JAMOAD01 > JAMOAD01 > JALXDT01. The sequence goes on from JALVQI010000229.1 coordinate 15,677, forward strand.
CTGCGCTTCTTTACTCTCTTTTCCTCCTTTTTATAATTTTATTAATAAATAAAATAGAAAAATTTTTTTATGAACCAAAAAATTTTTCCAGATTTGAAAGGCAAATAATAAATGCAATCATCGGATTCGGGGTTTTCCAGTTCATCTGGCTTATTTTCTCTTTTTTCTCTGGGGGAATAACAAAAACTCTTTTGATTTTTTTTCTTCTTATAACCTTATTATTTTTTATCAAAAATAAAGAAGAAAAGACAAAAAGAGATGAAATAAAGCTCAACCTATTTATCCTCATTTTTCTTTCTTTGTTCATGTTTCTCATTCTTTACCCTCCTTTCTCACAATTAGGTAAACCAACTTCCCGTGGAATAGCATACAGAGCCTACTTTAGTTCTGATTATCTGAAACATTATAGTGTAATAAGAGTTCTTTCCGATTATAAGATTCCCCCTCCCAATCCATACTTTTACGGAGAAAAGCTACACTATTACTGGGTCCCCTATTCAATCCCATCGACAATTTTTCCCATTACAAAGAATATAAAATATACTACAATCGGATGGTCTGTAATCTCCAATCTGATTTTTCTGATTCTTCTCTTCTACTTTACTTTAAACTATTTCTCATCAGATAAATATAAACTCTTAAAAACTTCTTTCTGGAGTATTTCCGCAATTTTATTCGTCAGTTATGAAGGGTTATTTCTTATTTTCAGAAAAGGGCTCTCAAATATCACCGATATTTTCCGAATTTCAAGAAATTATAATATAGATGCTCTGACAAGATGGCTCTGGCACATACCGGAAGTTAACACACTCCTGAGAAGCTTATTTTATACACCCCAACACCTTTTTAGTTTAACCTTTCTCTTACTATATCTCCATCTGAAAAAGAAAAACAGATTAAAAAATTCAACAGTTAACCTTCTTTTAGCCTCCTCTTTAGTATCAAGTATTTTCATAGGTTTGGGCTTTCTTATCATAATCTTATTTGATTATTTTTTTAAATTATTTAAAGAAGAAAACAAAGCCAGAATTATTAAAGAATCCATTATAACAATAACCTTATCCCTATTTTTATTCTTCTTTTTCTATTTATTAAAAATAATCGTATTGGGTGAGAGAAATATTTTTATTAAAATTATTCCGATAAAGCTCTGGTTAGGTTTTTTCATTCTAAACTTCGGTTTATTTTTCTTCCTGAGCATACCTACCCTCATAAAAAATTTTAAGAAGAATTCCAACCTACTATCCGTTATCACCCTAACCTCAATAATTTTAATCTTTAGAATAGAAGGTTTTGAATCAGACATCTCATTAAAATTTTCCCTTGTACTTTTTCTACTTTTATTCTTATCTTCTCTTGAATTCATAGCTTCCTTCGGAGAAAAAAAGCCCATCTTCCATTTAATACTTATTCTATTACTATTACCTTCAGTCTTAACAAGCATAATTGATATCAAAAACAGTTCCGATATTTCCAATAAAAACTTTACATTCTATATCCCCAAAGAAGAGTTTATAATGCTCAGATGGATTGATAAAAATATCCCAAAAAGTAAAGTGATACAGACATATCCACCTGTAAGAGCTCCTTTTGTCTCTATAATACCTTCCTTTACCGGTTGTCAAATGTATGTGGGAGACAAAATGCACGGAAGAATCTTCCTTGTAAAAGAGAAACTCTACAAAGATAGAATTAATAGATTAACATTCTTACTGAATAACCCGGAAGATTTAAAAAATAAGTGTAATAATATTGATTATCTCTTCTGGGGATTAAAAGAGGGAAATTATTTTCATAAAATACCGAAATTAAAAGTCATTAAGAAAATAAAGAAGGTCTTCCTCTTTAAAATTAAAGAATAAATTTATTGCAAAAGATTATTTCTTTTTAAAAAGCTATAGATACAATTTGAAAATAACCTATACCCAAATGGATTCGGATGTAAATTCACTGGATTCAGTCTCACCTCTTCTTCTTTGTATTTATCTACACAGGGAAAGAGGTCTAAAAAATAAAAACCATTCTCTTCTGAAATCTCTTTTATAATTTTAGCAGCATGGTAAAATCTGTAATTTTTAAAATCTTTCAATTCAGGAAATAGGACGATTAAAACAGGAATTTTGTAAGTGTCAGAAATATTTTTAAGTTCCTTAAATTTTTCCCGTAACCTTTTAACAACCTCTTTGTTATTGTACAATTCTTCCAGATAATTATGATAACCTTTTCTCAGAGCAATTATGGCATCTTTCGGTTTTTTAATTTTCTTAAAACTCCTGTTTGTCTTTTTCATGTATAATCTATTCTTAATAAACTGGAATAACCTTGACTTTGATAAAATTTTGTCAATTATCCCTATTCCTGTTTTCATAAAATCTCTGTAACCCTTGAAATAATTGATTTCAGTAAACTCCCTTGAAAAAATACCCACATCATTAATACAATATCCGATAATTATCAAATCGGGTTTTGTTTTTATAACTTTCTCCCTGATATTTTCAATATTTTGAGTTAAGTCATAGCCCATGACTCCAAAATTGAACACATGATATGGGGACACTCCCTTCTTTTGTTGATTTATTATTCTTTCAAGTTGTTTAGGCCATGTATCTTTCAACTCAACACCCAATCCAAAGGTAAAGGAATCTCCCACAGCAGCGATTTTATATCCTTTTTCAATATAAGGATTATGATCCGGATAATCTCTGATTCCATAAGAATTAATTTTATATCTTACATTATCCTGAAAAACAGAACTATTGGGAATAAGAGTATACTTCAGATTGGGGTTTGTGACTTTTTTGTGTATTTTAAGAGATAAAGGGATTACTTTCCCGCTCGTTTTCCCCATATAGGATCGGAAAAAAAGTTCAAGCAAAAAAAGTGTAATAACAATAGTAAAAAAACTAATTAAGAAGTTTGTTAAAATTTTTTTCATTAAAACAATGTATAAATAAATGGTGCAATAGCTGAACCCTCAGTTAATATAATAATCAATCCCAATAACAACAAAATCACAATAATGGGAATTATCCAGAACTTTTTCTTTTTCATTAAAAATTCAAAGATTTCTTTAACAATTGATAGTTTCATTTTTACCTCTTTATCTTAAAACTGTTTTTTTATGTCCTCTGATTCCTGATAATCCTTATAATAAGAATCCATATTTTTATCTATCTTATGATCTAAAAAAACCTTACCTCTCAATCTCATAAATAAAGCTATGGGAGTAAGAATTAAATAAAAAACAATGGAAGAGATAAAAGAAAAAATAAGAGAACCTATTTTCTTTGTAATAGCTAAAACAAGATCAAAAACAGGAACAAGAACTTTTGATAACAAAATAAGAACAATATATGCCAGAAAAATCAATAGCAATACCGACAGTTTCAGGTTTTTTATCTCCATAACTCTTTTACGGAGGACAAAGATGAAAATCAACAACCAGTATAAAATGGTAAAAAAGATTGCTGTATCTCTAACCTTTTTCTTCATTTTAATCCTCAATCCAGTGGGAATTTTTTAATCCAATTTTCATCAATTTCAATTTCCTCGGTCTTTTCAATCAAATAATTTTCCAGCAACAAAAAGTCCATATTAGTATTCTTAAAGCACTTATAGGCATCTTCAGGATTATTAACTATCGGTTCTCCCCTAACATTAAAAGAGGTATTAATTATTATCGGACATCCTGTTTTTTCATAAAAAGCTTTTATTATTTTGTAAAAGAATGGATTCGTTTCCTTATCAACACTGTGAACCCTTGCGGAAAAATCCACATGAGTAATCGCAGGCACATCTGATTTTTCAATTTCCAACTTTTTAAGCCCCCTTTGCTGTTTAACTATTTCCTCATCAACTTTTCTTTTCTCTTTCTTAATATTATAAACCAATAACATATATCTCGACGGATAATCAAAATCAAAATAATCTCCAACTTTCTCTTCCAACACCGACGGAGCAAAGGGTCTGAATGATTCTCTGAATTTTATCTTTAAATTCATTATTCTTTGCATATCTTTCGAACGGGCATCCCCTATGATACTCCTATGCCCGAGAGCACGGGGTCCAAACTCCATTCTCCCGTGAAAAACACCCACAACCTTTTGACTTTCTATTAAAGAAGCTATTTTATCCGGTATTTCCTCATCACTCAATTTTGTATACTTTATGCTGTTATTGTCCAGATATTTTTTTATATAATCATCTGAATAGGAAGGGCCTAAAAATGAACCCTTCTGGAAATCATTTAAATTATCTGCCTTTCGCTCTTTGTTCAGATAATTAAACCAGTAATAATAAGCAGCTCCAACAGAACCTCCCGCATCTCCCGCTGCGGGTTGGATCCATATATTTTTAAAGATCTGCTTTTTCAAAATTTTCCCGTTTGCCACACAATTTAAGGCTACTCCTCCGGCTAACACCAAATTATCACCGCCAACCGTTTCTTTGGTATAATTGACAATTTTTTCCATTATTTCTTCAAGAACAACCTGAACAGAGGCAGCTAAATCCATGTCTATTTGTCTGATTTTTGTTTCAGGTTTTCTCGGAGGAGCCCCAAAAAGTTTAGCAAATTTTTTATTGGTCATTGTTAATCCAATATGGAAATTAAAAAAATCAAGATTTAACCTGAAAGAACCATCCTTTTTCACATCAATTAAATTATCATATATTTTATTAACATACAGAGGTTCTCCATATGGAGCTAATCCCATTAATTTATACTCACCCGAATTAACCCTGAAACCCGTAAAATATGTAAAAGCAGAATACAACAGGCCCAAAGAATGTGGAAATTCTATTGTTTTATAAATCTCAATTTTATTCCCTTCTCCCTTTCCTATGGTTAATGTATCCCATTCACCAACTCCGTCAACAGTTATTATTGCCGCCTTATTAAAGGGAGAAGGATAAAAAGCGGAGGCTGCGTGTGATTCATGATGTTTTACAAATACGATATTTTCATTTTTTGTTTTTTCCTGAATAAGATGTTTTATAAAGAGCTTTTCCTTAAACCAGACAGGCATAGCCTGAATAAAGCTCTTAACTCCACTGGGAGCAAACTGCATATAGGTGGATATCAAACGATCAAACTTCAGGAAAGGTTTTTCATAAAATACAACCACATCAATATCATTAAAATCTATTTGAAGATAATCCACAGCATTTCTTAATGCTTTTTCCGGGAAAGAATGATCATGTTTTTTCCTTGAAAATCTTTCCTCCTGTGCAGCATAGATAACCTCACCATCTTTTAGGATAGCTACTGCACTATCATGATAAAAAGCAGAAATACCTAAAATAAGCATTATGTTTTACTCTATCTTGCTCTCACGGCCTTCACTATCCACACAGGTTACATAATAATCATATTTATAATCAGAAGTAATTGAATTGTCTGTATCTTCATAATACAGGGTATCTTTATCCAACTCAGCAATTTTCTTATATTCAGATATTGATTCTGTTTTTAATTTTCTATAAAGATTGTATTTAACCACATTGACTTTGTACTTTTCATTATAAGGATTATTTTCCCAGGTTACATAATTAATATATTTTTCATAGAAAAAAGATCTTTCAACTTTTTTCTCCACTTTAACATTTACCGCCGATTTTATTGTAATAAACGGATAATCATATATGGAATAATAAACTGATGCTTCATCCTCCCTTGTGAACCAGGCACTCAAAATACCTATATTGGGGGCATAATATGTATCAAAAGTATAAGCGCTTGGCTGCTCTTCACATAAATCAATAGGGTCATCCATATTTATCCATTCTCCATCCTTATATTTAATCATTTTGATGGCAAACCCCGTATCTTTGTAAATTACAAGCAATTCTTCCGTCCCTCGTCTTAATACTTTTGAATGATATTCAAAATTGGGTCTTTGGGGCGCCTGAGCAAATATTTGATTATCAAGGTTTGAATTATCAAATTTTACTTCATACTTTTTTGTTTTTTCATTATATACGACTTCAAATGGTTGATAAAAATATTTCTTCTTCTGAAACCATGCAAAAGTCAACAATCCCTTTTTCTTCACAACTCCCACGGCAGGAAGCATATGCCAACCACCGTATTCCCATGTAAGCTCATTTACCCAATCAACCTTATAATCATTATCCGGATTTATAACAGCCACTTTATCCATAATATCATCAGCTTCATTTAATTTATCCTGCTTATACGAAATATAAAGTACCCCATCTTCATCAAACGTTGCGAATTCATTAGTTGCAGAATATTTAAATCTTGATATGTTCACAGGCTCACTAAAAGTTTTGCTTCCCTTCTTTTTCACTCTGTAAATAACATTTTTAGCCGTTCCGTTTCTATTGATCCATGTGATTACAACATCATCAGTAACAGGATTAACAACAAGCATCGGGCTCTCCACATATCCTAAAACAACCTTCTGGGGATTGGACCACTTCTTTGTTTTGGGGTCAAAGGTTGCATAATATCCTCCATGAATTCTCAAACTCCAGAAAGCATGAAAAACACCATCCGTAGTTGGTTCAACATCAGTCCACCAGATATTGGCATAGTCGGATTTAGGATAGTTCTGGTGAGGAATCTCCTTAGGTCCTTCCCATTTCCCGGAAGAATGATCTTTATAATAATAAACAACTCCTCTCTGACTGTTTCTATAAATTATCATTATATCTCCGTCTAAATTCGCACTGATAGAGGGAGATTCATTACTTCCTGATAAATCGGGAACTTTGTTAACTTCCTTAAGCCCCTCTCCCAAACTTATTGAAGCAATAATCAAAACAAAACCAATTACGAATAATAATAATTTATTCAATTTCATTTTCTTCTCCTTATTATTTTATTTACGCCGATTTGAGTATTAGCCTGATTTTGCTGTCTTTTTGAGACTACGGGATATCTGCTGTTTTTCCATTTTACCAATCCTCCATTCAGATTATAAACCGTGTAACCTAATCCCTGTAAATTGTATGCACTTAAAATACCTCTTCTTCCTCTATAGCTAAAAACAACAATGGGAGTCCCTTTCCCAACATATCGCCCTATCTTAAACTCAATAACTCCTCTGGGTATATTGATAGCTCCGGGAATTGTCAATTTTTTATATTCACCGGGCTCATCTACATCAATAAAGACAGCTTTTTTTTGTAAATACCATTGGTATGCCTGTGATACGGAAACTTTTTTAATCATTGCATTGGAAGCCCTTAACATTTTTTCTAATGTTGTCGCTTTCACATAAACACTCAGAGAAACAAAAACCAAAACAATTAATAAAACAATAAAATGTTTTTTCTTCATCTTCATTACCTTTATTTTAAATTTATTTAAAATCTTATACCAATTCCAAAGATCGTTTCAACTCCACTCATATCAAATTCTTTATTTCCCACCGTATCCTTTACACTATTATATTTAACATGAATTATCCCTTCCACATATTTAATTCCGCCTCCAATGAAAAGACCAAAATCAAAAGCATATCCGCTTGCACTACCGGTAGTCACGAGCTCAGGGGTATCCTCTTCATATGAGAACATATTCAAAGCAATACCTACAAATGGAGATGCATATTTATTTTTGTAAATTACATATCTAATTCCTATATTGTTGGGATGAATAGTAAAGGTAGTTTTTTTCTTATAATAAGTTGTTGTAGAGTTATCCTCATACTTTTTAACTGTACCCCATATGTGAAAACCATACATTATTCTTATATCCAATTCAGCACCAAGCAAATTTTTAGATCTTTCGTAAAAATTACCGAAATCTTCATCATTAATATTAAAATTACTACCAATTAAAAAAAGGCCAAAACGGTCTCCAAGAATTTTAATTTTTTCTCCCTGAATTTTTTTCTTTTCCTTCCTTTTTTTCTCCTTTACAGGTTTCTCCTTTTTTACCGGCTTTACTTCCTTTTTCTTTTTAACAATTTCTTTCTTTTCTTTTTTTACCTTTTTTTTCTTTTCGGCTTTTCTCAAACTTACTTTTCCAATTTTTTTCAATAGCTTTACTTCTACTCCATCTTTAAGGCACATACAATGAGAAGGACTAACCTCTTTCATAGGAGAAATAATTACCTTAGTGATTAAAAGATCTTGCTCGGAAAACTTACTCTTTGGGTTAATCACATATTTCCCATCAATAAAATCATCAACCAAAATATTATATTTAATAGCAACTTTCTTTTTTAGCAAACCTAAAAATGTCTTTTTTTCTCCAAGAAGAAAAACAAAATACTTATTAGCACTCTTTTTAACAAAAGATTCAGGCAAAATCACAACATTCTTATACTCTTTTTCTTTTAATTTAAAACAAAAATCAAAAGGAGAATCAATTGTTAAACTTTCATTATTGAAGAATAAAACAATTTTTTCACCTGAAATATCCTTTATTTTGACGTTTAATTTTTTCTTATCCTCTATTGAAACAATCTCTATTTCTTCTTTCCCACTGAACAAACTCTTATCTTTTTCAGAAATATTAATAGAAGAAAACATATGTTTTTTAATTACTATTATTCCTATAGTCTCACCTTCGTTTACTGTATCTCCCACTTTTACATAGAGCTTCTCAATTTCTCCGCCGACAGGTGTTTTTATTTTATATTTTTCAGCTTCCTGTTTTTTTAATTCCAGTAGATTTGTATACTTCTTAATGTTTCTTTCAGCTTGAGCTTCAGCTCTCGGACTTCTAACTTTCCAGTGTTTTCTTCTGTTCAATATTCTTTTCCACTTTTTAATATTTTTGTCAAGTTTATCAATCTCATCAGATAAACCATTATTAAGGATTAGCACAATCATATCTTTTGATACAACATTATTCTCCGAAGCTTTAACTTCTGTTACGGTCCCTGAGACTGGAGAAACAATACTGACTCTTTCAAAATCAAAACTTCCAGTAAATTTTTTATATTTTGTAATATTTCCTTTTTTTATTTTGTCAACTTTCACAAGAAGTTTTTTAGGACACCTTACATTTCCCTTACTATTTTGAGCAAAGGAAAAAGAAAATATTACCAATAACATCAGAGTTAGTACACCTATCTTTTTAATTTCTTGTTTCATTTAAAAAAAACCTCCTTTTAATATGAGAAAGTATTTTAATAAAAATTAATAATCGTGTCAAACTTTTGAGATTCACCCTAAAAATCACTTATGGAGGACAGTTCACATAGGGAAAGAAACAATAGAAACTTAAATAATCAATTTAAAGCAAAATACCGGCTATGGATGCAGTCAGCATTGTGGCTAAAAAACCTGCTATCATGGATTTGAAAGCAAGCCTTGAAACGGTTGATTTGTGTCTGGGGGCCATGGTTCCTATCCCGGCTATTAATATCCCCATACTACCGAAGTTTGAAAATCCACATAGAGCATAGGTAGTAATATAAATAGTTCTCGGAGAAAGAGCACCCGAGGAAATATATGTTTTTAATTTTAGGAATGACAAAAATTCATTAAATACAGTCTTTACCCCTAAAAGTTTTCCTACCTCAAGGGCTTCCGATGGAGATATTCCTATTAAAATTGCAAATGGAGAAAAAATATATCCTAAAAGCTTTTCAAGTGTGATTCCCGAAATTCCGATTATGTCATTTAAAAGATAAATTAATGATATGAAAGCTATTAACATGGCACCCACTTCAAGTGCTAATCTCAAACCATTGGAAGTTCCTGTTGCAATGGCCTCCACTATTGTAGAGCCTCCCTTATCCACTTTTATATTATCTATAGTGTCTTTTTCACCTTTTTCAGTATCCGGAATCATGATTTTTGATATTAAAATTGCAGCGGGAGCACTCATTACAGAGGCTGTTAAAAGGTGGCCGGCCTTTGCTCCGAAGCTTACATAGGCAGCCATTACACTTCCCGCTATTGTTGACATGAAGGTGGTCATTATTGTAAAAAGCCTTGATTCATTCATACTCTCAAGATACTTTTTTATTCCTGTTAAAGCCTCTATACCCATAAAAATTAATAAAGAGGAGGTAAATGATTCAACACCCGTAATTTTCATACTATGATAAAAAAGTTTTGCAAACAATTTTACAAAAAATTGAATAACTCCAAGGTAAACAAGCAAATACATCAAAGCAGATACAAATACAATCAAGGGAAGAACCTGAAATGCAACCTGAGCTCCTATTTTCTGAGAATCAACAAGATTACCGAACAAGAACCTTGCTCCATAATTGCTATAATTTAATAAAAACAGAAAGCCTTTGTTTACACCTTCGAAGATCTTTACCCCTATGCTTGTCTTTAACATAAATAGTGCAATTGCAAATTGGATAACCAACCCCAATGCTACTAATTTATAATCTATTCTCTTTTTGTCCCTTGACATTAAAAATGCAATCAAAAGAAAAACAAATATTCCTAAAACTGCCTGAAATTTTAATATCATTTACTCCTCCATACGAATTTTTTCAAGAAAATAGTATTCCCCTGAGGGGAAAATCTCTAAATCCTTTATTTTTTTACTATAAACAACAAGATTATCGGCAAACCATAGCGGAATAAAAGGAATATCCGACGAAATGATTTTTTCTACCTTACCATACGTATTTTTTAAAAAATTAATATCATAGGACTTTGAAGCATTATCTAATAGAGTATCAACCTCCTGATTTTTGTAATGAGCTCTGTTAGCCCCATAGGGAGGAAAAAATCTGGAATGTGAGGTATAAATATAGATATCAGGTGAAAGAATCCCAACCCATGCAAGCGGATAAACTTGAAAATTCCCTTTTATTATATCCCTATAAAATCTTGAGAACTCATAGATTTTAATATGAACTTTAATTCCTAACCTTTCCCAATAATACTTTAAAGCAACAGCAAGTCTTTTTGAAACCTTCTTGTTTGTACATTTAAATTCCAACTCAATATTTTTTAATCCTGATTCCTTTAACAAGGTTTTTGCTCTATTTGGAGAATAATGAAATTTCTTAATATCATCGGTATAAGCCCAATGATCAGGAGGTAAAAGCCCATAAGCTCTTCTTGCATAGCCTTTCATTATGAATTTTATCAACTCTTCATAATTAATCGAATAACTGAGAGCTTCCCTTAATTTTATATTTTTTAAATATCTATCATTTAAATTCAATCCAAGATAATACATTGTGTTTCCAGGAAGATTTAATACTTTTAACTCCTTGATTTTTTTTAAAGGCTTTACAAAGTCAGGAGGAATACAATTAATTGCTAGATCAGCGTTGCCCTTTTTAAAGGTCAAAACTCTTGTCACAGGATCTTTGATAACCCTTATATAAAGATTATCTATAAAAACCTTACCTTTAAAATATTTTGGGAATGCTTTAAACTTAAATCTATTATGGATGACACTTTGCAGCATAAATGGTCCAGTACCAACAGGCTGTTTAAAAAAATCCTTCCCTGCCCCATAGGGTACGATGCCTATGACAAGATTATAAATCAATGAAGAATCAGGATATTTTAATTCAAATAATAATGTATATCTGTCTATAACATTTATCCTCTTTAAACTTTTAAAAGCACCTTTTCTCAAAGAATGAAACTCTTTTGATAATAATGATTCAAAAGTCCATTTAACATCTTTAGCTGTTAGCTCCTTTCCATTATGGAAGAGAACGCCTTTTTTCAATTTAAATAAAATTTTCGTCGGAGAAAGAAATTTATAATCTTGAAGGAGATCCTTTTCAACATAAAAGTTTTTTGTTTTTTTAAAAAGGCCATTAAAAATAATCTGATGAATTCTCTGTGATGCCTGATCTGTTCCTATTCTCGGATCAAGATTCAAGGGCGTAGAATCTATTATCATCCTTAGCTCACTTCCATATGACAGAGAAATTATTATAAATAAGAGAATTAGAAAAAAAGCCCTTTTATTCCAATTATTAATAGATAACATTCCCTAATATATGTATTTTATGTCTTTAAGTCAATAAGACTTAAATGAATTCAAAAGTAAAAATTTGAAAAGAGCTCAAAAAGTTTATATTATATAAAATATTAAATCAGGAGGTTAAGATGGAAGAGAGAGATTTACCTATAGACAAAGAGCTTCTGGATATACTTGCATGCCCTGTTTGTAAAACAGATGTGGTCTTAACAGAGGATAAGAAAGGGCTAAGATGTATAAACTGTGGAAGAGTTTATCCCATACGGGATGGAATTCCTGTTATGATTATTGAGGAAGCAACTCCCCCTACAAAAGAGGAATCATAAACTAAAACAATAAAAAAATTAAGGAGGGGAATGATGAAAAAACTTTATATAGTGCTTGTTTTAATATTCTTTACTTTTTTACCCCTTTTATCGCAAAATCCTCCTGTAAAAAAACCGTCTTTAAAAGAGGAATTATCAAATCCATTCTGTTTTTTTCTTGTACCTTCGGATGAACTGGGTTTTAAAAACTCTCCGAAAGGAACTCAGTTAACATATGACGGAGCTTTTTTTACGGGGCATGGAGAGCTTGACCTTCTCATAGGTTCTGATTATAAACCGATAAATCAGAGAATAAGGACTCTTTACAAAGGTTATATACCTGTATATACCTATTATCAAAATAGAGACGGCGTAAAATACAGGGTAAGAGCCTTTGCAGCTCCTTTGAATTTAGAGCCCACAAATGCTTTAATAAATTTCATAGAAATCAGAGCGGAGAATATTACTGATAAGCCTCAAAATGCAGGTGTGGGCTTTTCCTTTGTTTCAGGAAAAGATAAATTCAGAAGATGCAAAAGAATAAATTATAGAAACTGGTATGATAAAAAATTTATGGATTTTAAAATTTACAATAGCAAAAATCCTGAATACAATTTCTATTTTGAAAAGGCCTTTAAAAACAGGCACTTTATCTTTTCCTATTCTTACAATGGAGATGTAAAAGATTTTACAGTTAAAGGGAAAATCAAAAACAGACTCAGAACAGAGTTCAACTTTATTTTAAGGCCAAAAGAAAAGGAAACATTTATTATTAAAATGCCCTATGTTCCAGTATTTGAAGAGAAAAAGGAGATTATTAATAAAATAATCAGTGCGGACTATTATGATTACTTAAATAAAGTAATTGAATTCTGGGAAAAAGAGCACTCAAAGGGTATGCAGATCGAAATTCCGGAAAAGAAGGTAAATGATACCATAAAAGCAGGTTTTACCTATCTTCTTATGGCAAGGGATACACTTAAAGACGGAAGAATTGAGCAGCATGTCAATCAATTTCAGTATGATAAATTTTACCCGAGAGACGGAGCATATATGGCAAGGGTCTATGATATGTACAATAGAAAAGAGCTTGCCAGAGAAACAGTTGATAATTTTATCAGATATGATCAAAAGGGAAACCCAATTTCATTTGTAAGTATTTATCCTGATGATTGGGGACAAATTCTCTGGGCAATCGGAGCCTATTACAGAACATTTAATGATATCAATTTTATTAAGAAGATTTACAAATTAATACCCACTCATTTTGATAAATTCATAAATCTCTGCAAAAAGGATCCTCTGGGCATTTGGCCTTCTGCAGGACCATATGACAATGAAGCTATAAACGGACACTACACAGGACACAGTTTCTGGGCAATTTTAGGGATGAAAGAGGCTATCAATATTGCAAAAACATTAAATAAAACAGAAGATGAAAGATTTTATAAAAAAATATACGAAAAATACGAAGATGTTTTTAAAAAAATATTTTCCAATATTTTGAAAAAAACAGAGGGATATGTACCCCCGGGACTTGATGTTCCAGAAGATGGTTATGATTGGGCAAATGCCTCAGCAGGGGTTTATCCTTTTGAAATCTTCTCTCCTTTTGAAAACTTTGTAAACTCCACTGTATCCCTTATGAGAAAGTATAAATACAGAGAGGGAATAATGACATACGGGTCCAATGCCTATGCAGTTTATCTTGCAAAAAAGAGAGGTAAGGATTTAAAACCCGGCTGGCTTCATCACTATGAAACATTTTATGTTACGGAAACTCTTCTTGCAATGGGAAAACAGAGGGAGGTTATAGAGGACCTTTACTCAATACTCGCCCACACAGGAAGTACAAATGATGGTTTTGAGTTTTCGGTAAAACCGTGGGATAACAGGGATACAGGACATAACTTTCCTCCCCACGGATGGTTTGCAGCAAGATACAATGAGTTAATCAGGAATATGCTTTTAAGAGAATTCGGAAATGAACTTCATCTGTTTTCAGCTATTTCTCCGGAATGGATTAAACCGGGGAAAACAATTAAACTTAGCAATGGCATAACCTATTTCGGGAAAATTTCCATGGAATACAGAGTGGAAAAAGATGGGGCTGAAATTGATCTGAAAACTCAGTTTGGAAAAAATCCTGAGAAAATTTATCTTCACATCCCCTATTTTGTCAAAATCAGTAAGGCTCTTGTTGATAATAAAATTATAAAAATCAAAAAACTAAAATATGATCAAGCAATAATCATTCCAAGTAGTGCCAAAAAAATCATATTCAAATGGAAGATTTTACCCGCAAAAAAAATGAATTTTAAAGAAGCGGCAAGATCTCTGCTAAAAAAATATCATTCAAGAAAGAAGAATTTTGATAAAAGATACCTTTTTTGAAAAAGATCAGAAGGTTTGAAAATTTTTTAATTTTAAATACAAATAAGTTGGAAAGTCAGATTATCTGTTGGTATTGATAATAATCAAATTCTCGTTTATTATATTCTCTTTGAGTTTACAAAGGAGGAGAGATGAGCTTATCTAAAAAAATTTTCATTGTTTTTGTATTGATTTTAATAATCGTGCTTGCTGGAATCTTGATATTTCTTAAAAGCACTGCACCTGATTATAAGGGAACTATACTATCAAAAGATGTTAAAGGAAGTATTTTAATTGAAAGAAACAGATGGGGAATACCTAAAATAGAGGCAGACAATCTGGAGGATCTGTTTTTTGCAATAGGATATTTACATGCTCAGGATAGACTTTTTCAAATGGACCTTTCAAGAAGATTGGCAAAAGGAGAGCTCTCTGAGGTTTTCGGAAAGGTTGCCTTTGAAACAGATAAATTTCATAAAGAACTTTTGCTTGATGAATCCATTGATGAGAACTATGAAACTTTGAAAAAAGATCAGAAAGTATATTCTTTGATAAAAAGCTATTGTAGAGGAGTCAACTATTTTATAAAAAACGAGAAATTACCGATAGAATTTAAGATTTTAAAATACAGACCTTCAACCTGGGAGGTTAAAGATGTTTTAGCTGTTTTAAAAAACATGGAGGTGGTTCTGGAAGATTCGGGAGCAGAGATTACAAATATGAATCTCATTAGAATTTTCGGGAAAGAGAGGGGCTCCAAGTTAATATACGGGAATTTCGGAAGTTCAATTGTTAATGAAAAGGAGTATGAAAAAATTTATGGGGGCAAAACTCTCTCAAAATTGATAGAGCTTGAAAAGAGAGTTAATGAAAAGGTTGTAGGAAGTAACAATTGGGTTGTCTCAGGAAGTAAAACTGATACGGGAAAGCCTTATCTTGCCAATGATCCCCATCTTCCAATTAAATTTCCAGGATACTTTTTTCAAATTGTGGCAAAGGTAAGAGGAACGGATATTAAACTTTCGGGAAATACGATTGCAGGTATTCCCCTTATAGTTATTGGAAGAAATCATTACCTTGGCTGGGGATTTACAAATGTCGGAACAGATGTAATAGATTATTTTATTTTAAAAACAAATCCTGATAATAAAAATCAATATCTTTTGGATGATAAATGGGTTGATTTTAAAATTATTGAAAAAAAGATAAAAGTTAAGGGTGAGGGAGAAAAAACAGTTAAGGTTAAAACCTCTGTATTTGGGCCTGTTATAGAAAAAAATGGAGTTTCTATGGCAAGACACTCCGTACTTCTATATCCTACCCATGCGTACAAGGGTATTTTCATTATGAATTTTTCAAAAAATATAGATGAGTTTATAAAAGGAGTTTCCTATTTTACCGCACCAGCACAAAATATTGTTTTTGCCGATAGAAAAGGAAACATCGGATACTATCCCTCGGGGGCAATCCCAAAAAGAAGCAAAGGAGACGGGGCCTTACCAGTGGAGGTTACAAAGCTCAGTGAATCATGGCAGGGATTCTATAAAGAGAGTGAAAAACCGCTTTTAATTAATCCTGATAAAGGCTATATTATCACCGCAAACAACCCTGTTTTACCTGAGGAAAAGCTACCTATTTTTTCAAAGAGAAACTATGTCTCATTCAGAGCCGATAGGATAGAGGAGCTTTTTAAAAAGAAAAGAGTTTTTACAATTAATGATATGAAAGCAATTCAGCTTGATCCATTTTCAAAACCCGCAGAATTTTTAATAAGTTCTATCAAAAATTTTAATTACAAGGATGAAAAAGTTAACTTCATACTAAATAAGTTTAAAAACTGGGATTTTAAAATGAATAAAGGAATAAGCCCCTTTTTATTCTACAGGTTTGAAAGATATCTTGCCAGAGAGATCTTTTCAGATGATATAAAAAGGGAAGAGGATAAAAAATTTATCTCTGTTTTCTGGCTTTACAGGATAATGAAATATCCGAAATTTGAAAATGGCGAGAGTTTTAAATCCTGGGTTGATGATAAAAACACACCTAATAAAGAAAACTTTAAGGATATTGTTGAAAGAGCTCTTTTAAAAACGTACGAGGAATACAAAAGAGAAAGTGAAAAAAGAAGCTTGAAGTGGGAAGATATTCACAAGATATTATACAGACATCCTCTCGGAAGAGTTAAACTCTTAGGATACTTTTTTAACAGAGGACCATTCCCAATAGAGGGAGGAAGATCAACTATTTTAAGAGAAGATTTTAATCCTTTTAAAAACTTTTATGTCACTGGCCTCTCAACCTTTCGAATGATATTGGATTTTTCCAATCTTTCGAAATCCATTCTTGTAAATTCCACCGGCCAATCGGGAAACTTTTTAAGCCCTTTTTATGATGATCAGATCTCTCTTTATGTTAATTTGAAATATAGAAAAATGGATGACTTTTCGAAAATAAAATATAGATTAAAAATTGTACCTAAGAGGTAAAAATGAAAAAAATCACCATTGTTTTTTTTATTTTCTTTTTTAGTAATTGTCTGTTCTCAAATGGAAGAATAAGAGATTATGGTATAAAAATAGGTGTCCTTAAAACAGGAAAATACAATGCGATAACCGATGTAAAGGGTGTTTTGGTAGGGCAGAAAACAATAATAAAAGGAAAGGATATAAGAACAGGCGTTACAGCTATTTTACCGCACTCAGGGAATATATTTATGGAAAAAGTCCCGGCTGCAATCTATGTTGGCAATGGTTTCGGAAAACTTGCAGGCTATACTCAGGTAAGAGAGTTAGGTAATATTGAAACACCGATTATTCTGACAAATACTTTAAGTGTACCAACAGCAGCAGATGCCCTTATTGATTATATTTTATCATTCCCTGAAAATAAAAATATTCGTTCAATAAATCCGGTAGTGGGAGAGACAAATGATGGCTGGCTTAACAATATTCAAAAGAGAGCTGTTAAAAAAAGTGATGTGATAGAGGCAATAAAAAGTGCAAAAAGCGGACCTGTTAAAGAAGGTAATGTGGGAGCTGGCACAGGGACAATCTGCTTTGGTTTTAAAGGAGGAATAGGTACATCTTCAAGGGTTCTTCCTGAAAATTTGGGAGGATATACTGTAGGAGTTCTGGTCCAAACCAATTTCGGAGGCATACTTCAGATAAAGGGATTTTCAGCAGGAATTTTCTTAAACAAATATTATTTAAACAAAAAACTAAACTATAGTCCTGATGGATCCTGTATGATTGTCATTGCAACGGATGCTCCTCTATCATCAAGAAATCTATACAGGCTTGCAAAAAGGGCAATGCTCGGTCTTGCAAGAACAGGAGGCATAAGCTCAAACGGGAGCGGAGATTATATGATAGCCTTTTCAACGGCAAAAAACCTTAGAATTAAATACAATTCAAAATCAAAACTAAGAGAAATAAAGGTCTTGAGAAACTCTGCCATAAGTCCTCTTTTTGAGGCTGTAATAGAGGCAACGGAGGAAGCTATTTTAAACTCTCTTTTCAAAGCTAAAACAATGGTTGGAAGAGATGGGCATAAAATTGAAGCCTTGCCCGTATCAAAAATTATTTATAGAATAAGGAAATAACTCACATTAATCTTATAAACATAAAACCAATTTAAATTTTGCAGGAAAGAAAAAATTGTTTTTTACCTCTCAAACATATTACTTAAACGTATCTCTATTTTGTTATTAATATAAGATTGTGCTCAGCCGGAAGTTCTCTCAACCATCATTTGGGGAAAGTTGATTTAAGCGGCTAAAAAAACTACTTTCCCTCTAAAATAGCATATGTGTCCAGATTGTAAAATTCCTTTAAAAGTTCGTAAAGTTCCGGACTATGCTTTTTCAGAACAGAGGGAGCTTCAAAGAAATATTCTGTTGCAACTGCAAAAAACTCTGCTTCATTGGTCGCAGCATAATCCCTTATGTAAGGCTTTTCTCTAACTCTCTTCCACTCCTTATGAATAATTTTTCGCCATCTGTTAGCTTTTGTGGGCAAAATTCTTGAAAGCGGAACACCTGCAGCCTCTCCATCTTCAAAATCAAAAAAGTGAGCTATCTCATGATAGATAACATTGTATCCATCTCTGTTGTTTGAAAAACTGTAGTCCAAGCCTCCCTCTGTCACAATGAGAGGGCCTCTCCTTGAAGCCATTCCCGTTATATTCCCCTTATTCATATTAAACTCTCTGTCAATCGTATTTGAAGGATATATAACTATACTATCCTTAAACGGAGGCTCCCACTCAGGTCTTCCGTTTAACATTGAAGCCACTGCACCGGCGATAATCACTTTTTTATCCTCATCAATAGCTCTGCCCTTTGTTCCCTCTATGGAAAAAGAAGAAAGAAAAATTTTAACATCATTTTCAAATCTCTTTTTTCTATCACCTGAAATGGCTTTGTAAAATAAAAGTCTTTTCCCAAGGAGGTCTCTCCACCTTTGAGGAAATTCAGTCTTAATAGCCTTTAACCTCTTAAAACTTTTTTTCAAACCAAAAAAGAGGTAAATTAATTCAATAATAAATCCCATTAAGAAAATCCAGAAGCTTTCAAAAATCACATAAAATACAATTGTGAAGAAAAGAATCAGTAATGTATTTACAATAAGAAAGATTTTGTCTATTTTATAGATTACCCGCATTTTTAAAAGCATAAAGGAAAATTGACACTGAAACGGAGAGATTCAGAGATTCAAAACCTGTGGGAGATTCAATTTTTACCGAATAATCACACTGTTTTTTAGGTTCGGAGGATATTCCCTTATCTTCTCTTCCGAAAAGAAGAATGAATTTCCCGATTCTTTTCATTTTCCTCAAAGGCATGGCTCCCCTACTCTCCGCACAGACAATTTTAAAACCATACTCTTTTGCTCTTTTCAAAAAAGAGGGAATACTCTTTACTCTGAAAGGTTTAATATATGATATGGCTCCGGCGGAGGTTTTGGAAACCGCTTCTGAAATTGCCGTAATTCTCTTAGAGGGAAGAACTATCGTGTTTATTCCGAAAAAATGTGAGCTTCTTATTATTGCCCCTAAATTTCTCGGATCCTGAATTCCGTCAAAAGCAAGAATAAGATCTTCATTCCTTAGTCTTTCTTTTAGCTCCTCCTCTCTTCCGAAAGTTATGATGTTGACCTCTGCTATAATTCCCTGAGAGTTTTTATACTTAGAAAAAAAAGCCGGTTTAACCCTTTGAACATTAATCCCGAATTTTTTCGCTCTTTTTATAATATCAAATATTCTCGGATTTAATTTTCTCTCATTTTTTACTATTATCTTGTGTATTTTCTCCGGTGAGCTTTTCAAAAGTTCATTAACAGAATTAATTCCCTTAATTATTTCCATTCTTTCTCCTTTCATAAAACAATGGGACAACGAATGTAAAAACAAGAAGGATTACAAAAAACACTAAAAAGAGTTTAAAATAACCCAGAGATAATATTACGGAAGAAACACCTGACAAAAATACAAGAAATCCGAAATAATATGTTGTTTTAACAGCACCAATCTTATCCCTTATGAAAAAAGACAGATGATGGGGAGAACCCTTCCACGGAGGTATTCCATGACAGACTCTTCTGATTATCGTAAAAACAATCTCTGCCAATGGTATGAAAAGCAAGATTAAGGGAATTATAACGGAAATTCGGTTAAGATATGAATAGTCAATGGCAAAAGACAAAACCCCTGCTATATATCCTAAAAGCATACTTCCCGAATCTCCCAAAAATATACCTGCTTCCGGAAAATTATGGTAAAGGAAAGAGAGATATGCCCCTAAGGATGCTGTTGAAACCAGGCTTATTACAAAATTACCCTCCAAAGACGAGTAAAATATAAAAAAAATCATTGAAGCAATAGCTACCATAGTGGAAAGTCCGTTCATCACATCCAAAAAATTAAAGGCATTTATTATGGTAAGAAGCCAGAAAAAGGTTAATAAATAATTTACATAATCGGGGAAAATCGCAAGCTTTATATAAATTCCTCCCCTTATAACTATGAGAATAGCAAGACTTTGAAGTAAAAATTTCAGACCGGGCTTCATGGCTTTCAGGTCATCGACAAAACCTATTAAAACAATCATTGTTGCACCCAGAAAAAAGGATGTAACAAAGCGATTAAGAGGGACAAGTATGCTTACGGAAAAGATAATTGCCATGTAAACAGCCATTCCTCCCATATAAGGTGTAGGCTTTTTATGTTTCTTTAACTCATTGTCAGGTATATCAAGAATATTTAGCTCCAACGCAGCTTTTTTCATTAATGGAATAAGATACTGCGCCAAAAAGAAAGAGAGAAGAGAAGAAAGAAGAATATTAATCAATAATTTTTCATCCATACCTTTTTCCTTTTTTTAAAAGCTTTTTTGAATATTTTAACTGAGCTTAAAAGTTTTTTCAAAATAGAGGGGTTTTTTACGATTACCAATAAATAAACAATATCTCTGAAAAAGATAAAAGGAAAGTGAAGTATAAATTGAAACACTTTTACATTCTTTATAAGGGTAAGATATCTGTTTTTAATTATGTGATATTGAATAAAAGGTGATCTTTTAAAAGTAAGGAAAAGTTTTCCGCTCCCGCTTGCCGTACCTGACCTGAAATGATAGGCAATTGCATCACTTACATATATTCCCTTCCAGCCTCTAATATTCGCTCTCCAACCCATATCAATATCATCAAAAAACATAAAAAAGTCCTCATCAAAGTATTCATCATCAATTTTTATATCTTCAAGAGTTTTTCTTCTGTAAAATGCAACAGCGCCGCATACGGAAAAAATTTCCCTTTTCCTTTCAATATCAGAAGCTTTTTTATTATAATCCCTTTCAACGGGATAAAGGGAAAGGGATAAAAACTGACCGGTGGAATCAATTGTCTTTCTGTCAAACCTGAGTATTTTCCCGGAAACAAGCCCAACCTCTTTATCCTCAAATCCTTTTAATGCTTTCTCTATAAAATCCTTTTCAAGATATGTATCCTGATTCAAAATCAGGATAAAATCCCCGGAAGAATTTCTTATTCCCGAATTGACTCCACCGGTGTATCCTAAATTTTTTTCAGGCATCATTATCTTTAAAGGAAAATCTGAATTTTTCCCGAATTCGGAAATTATTTCAACCGTTTTATCCTTTGAAGCATTATCCACAACAATAAGCTCAAGGTCCCTAAAAGTTTGCTCTGCTACCGATTTAATCAACCTTTCTATGAATTTTTCCCCGTTATAGGTAACAATAATTACAGATACCATTAAAAAGTCTTTCCTATTCTGAAAAAGTATCGCGGAGTGAAATCATTAACATCAAGGGTTGAAAGTGCAATTCCTCCGCTTAAGGTAAATCTGAAAGATGACCATAAAGTCATATCAAAAGATAATTCAACCCCCACACTAAAAGGATAATTAACACTATCTCCTTTCCATTCAACCCTTGAAAAATCAACAAACATCGTTGTGTAGATCTGTGAAAGAAAAAGAGAATAAAACTTAAAACCTCTTTCAACCACAACCAATGGATCCCTTATCTCAAGATTCATGGTTATTATCCTATCTCCGACAAAGGATGTTTGTGAGTATGCCCTTTGAAGTGAAACAGAAGGATTGGAAACAGAAGGGTATGAATAATATCCCTCTTCCCCACCTACAAAATGAGCAATTTTCAGATCACCGGACGAATTATAAAAGGCAAGATTAAAAGCAATAACCTGATTTTTGAACATACCTTTAAGGTAAGCCCTCAAATCCAAAAAAATCTCCGAAACATTATAATCACTGCCCAAAAGTCTCATATTCCTTCTATAGCCAGCAGATAGCAAAAAACCATTCTCTCTTCCAAGGGATAATGGATAAGTGTGAGATGTATCAGTATTAATGTTAAACTCCAAACCTGCAAGTTTATAGCCCAGAGGAGAACCGGTTATACTATTAAGACTATAATAGAGGGAGGTAAATATTTTTTTATAATAGTCTCCATATGAATAAAAGGTTCCGATTTTTAACTCTCTTTCAGTATAGCTTCCGTAATAGGAATTGTTTGAAAATATATTTTTAAAATAAACATTGAAAGGTAAATACCAGATATAGTGGATTAAGGAGAATTCTCCGGAAGGATACTTTGAAGCTCTCCAATTATAGTAGAGAGTTCCGTAAAAAATATTTCTGAAATAGGGGTCAGTCGATAGAGTCATCCCCCCAAAAAGATACCTTCCGTCCACCTTTGTATATGTGGGAAGCCAGAAGGTGGGTTTGTAAAATTTCAAAAGACTGGCTTTTTTCATTCTAACATTTTCTAAATTTTTATCTACTGTATTGTCAACAGAATTCTTATTTCCTATCTCTTTGACATCAATCTCCTTTTCACTGCCTTTTTTCTCCTTATCCTTTAATATTTCCACTCCATCTTTAAATACCGAAAGGAAATAAACCGACTTATTATTTATAACAAAGCTTTTTAAATCAATGGGAGGGGATAAGATAATTTCAGCTTTCTTAGTTTTGGGGTCAAAAGAAACCAAGCTTTTTTTCTCCTTTGAAACAGAGACATAGTAGAGCTTTCCGTTTTTAAAACTCAGATATCTTTCAATATCAGGATCAGAGGTTATTTTTAAAAGTTTTTCATTGGTAATATCATAAGAATAAATATCCCAACTTTCTCCATTTTGAGCTGAAAAATAAAGTATTTCTCCCCCTTTATCAAAAACAGGAAAAGAAATTTGCTGGAATTTAAGAAAACTCTTTATAATTTTTTTTCCGTTCAAATCAAAAAGAATAAAGTTTGAATTTTTTCTATTATTTTTAATCGCGAATATCTTATCATCCTTATATTCAACAGGATAAAAAAGGGATTGACCTTTTGACAATCTCTCAACTTTTTTCCCCTTCAAATCATATAAATAGAGATCACTTATATATGAATAATTTTCATAAGTGTTAACCGCTGAAAAATAAAGCTTACTTCCGTCCGATGAAACGGAAAGGCTGGATATTGCATAAAAGCTCAATAGCTTTTCCTCTTCCCTGTTTTTTAACGAATACTTTGCTATGTATGGCATTTCAAAAGGAGTTATTCTATAATAGTAAAAATTACCCTCACCGTCACTTTTTAAGTAATACTTCCAGAATCCGCTGTCAGTAATTTGTTCTGATTCAATCTTTAAACTCTCAAACTTTTTCTTATAAAAAGATTTAAGATCCTTATAGTGAAACAGTGGGAATTTACCTGTTTCTTTCTTTAATCCGAATGCAGGACTATATACTATCGGTTCTTTCGAGGATTTTTCAATTGATTTTACTATTTTATCCCAGCCATATTTATCCGCTATATAATTAACAAGATAAGAACCATAAATATAGATAATCTCAGGACCCGGGAAAACATGAGTTCCCCCGTAAACCCTATCATAGGGGGGAAAATTATTAAAAACGGCATTGTTCTTCAAATAAGAAAGGTAATCCGAAGAGTTTAATCTTCCGAAACCCGTCTTTTTACTCTCACTATAAACGGCAATGCCCTCTAAAAACGCAGGTGGGATTGAAAATTCAGGAAAGGTTAAAATAAACGGAGCTCTTCCGAAAACTTTTCTCAAAATCCTTGTAAGCTTCCTTCCCTGATCAAGATGAAAAATATGAGCCAATTCATGGGTTACAGCGATATCAAGCCAATCATCGTAATTGGAGATAGAAGAGCCAGCATTCGGAGGAAAGACAATAATTCCTATCCAATTGTAAGGACTTACTGTGGCAAAGCCATTGGGAAAATCATAATTATTGTACAAGGAAATGACAATTCTTTTATCAGGCTTCCAATGAAAATATTTTGAAAGCTCTTCATATCTTTTTTCAGCAAGATTTTTAACCCTGTAAGCCGTTGACCGGATTTCCTCGGGAAAATATATCTCAAAGTGTTCGGATTCAATCTTATGAATTTTCAAAGTTGGATTCAAACTTAAAACAGAATACTCCTGGCAAAAAACATTAATTACCGCTATGAAAGAAAATAAAATAATAACTCTAATACTTTTACTTTTCATAAAAAATTATAACACAAAATAAAAATTATTCTGAATAACTTCTCACAATATCATCAGCAGTGTTAAAATATCTATCCATACCAGCCGAGATTATCTTGTATGTATCGCCTTCCTTTTCATATTTATAATAGTTCCCCCATGGATCAACGGGAACACTTCTCAAATAATTCGGTACGAGTTCGGAAAGTGTTTCGGGTAAAACTCCCTTTTCACTGTAATAAAGTGAAATTGCTTGCCGAATCATTGTAATATCAGTGGAGATGGCAGCATCGGAAGCCTTCTCCATTGAAGACTTTACAATAGTTTTTTTCCCTTCCTCTTTTGAAGGTGAAAGGTAGAATTTGTAAACCACAAAAAGTATCAAAAGAGCCACCAATATTGAAATAAAACTCATCCTGATTTTCATTTACTCCTCCTTTTTTAAACTGATACCCCATTTCCCATGCTTTTCCCCGATGGAATAATATTCAGTCGTATGATAGGATGAAACTATCGGAGAAATAGCATGAATATCTATTTTACCATTTTTCACATATTCTTCTTTCACAAAGATTTTCATAACCTCTCCGTAAACAAGATTATGGTCAAAAAGTTTTAACTCTCCTCTGTATTTCACTTCATAGCTTATGGGAGATTCAGCTATTCTCATAGACTTAATTGATGAGGAGTTTTCATATTTAAGGTTGACAATCTTTGACTTATCATGTTTTTTGCCTGTTAAAAAGCCTGCTCTATCCGCTTCTTTTAAAATTTCTTCGGTAACAATATTAATTGTAAAATCTTCAAACTCCCTAATAAGTTTATATGTAAATCTCTTCTCCTTCATCCCCACACCGACTATCGGAGGATTATCATTTAACTGCCCGAAATATATATATGTTGAAGGATTCGGGGGATTGTTTCCGGAAACGACCAAAACCAAAGGGGTTACATGCGGCAAATGATTTGTTTTCACTTCAACCTTCATAAAAAAGTATAAACTTTTAAGATAGGTTTTTCAAGACAGTGAGATGAGTCAAAAATAATCATACCGAAAGGGATAAGTTTAATCAGAAAAAAATCATAAAAACTTCATTTATTATATTAAAAACAACACAATCTCTGATTGACAATCATAAAAAGCTGTGTTATTTTTAAACATGAATGAAAATTTTTTAAAAGAAGACACAAATTTGAACACCATCTTAGTAGTTGACGATGAACCAAACATAAGAGAGTATGTAAAGGAACTTTTAGAGGAACAGGGGGGGTATGAAGCCATTACAGCTTCCAATGGTAAAGAAGCTCTTGATTTTTTCTTAAAAAACAGAGATAAAATCGCTATTATCATGTCTGACATAAAAATGCCGGTCATGGACGGCCTTGAATTCTTAAAAGAGGTAAAATTAATTGAACCTGATGCTGTTGTAATTATGATTTCCGCTTTAAATGACATAAAATCTGCAATTAATGCAATGGATAGAGGCGCATACACCTATATAACAAAACCATTTAAAATGTCCGAACTTTTAATAGTGGTAAAAAGAGCTATAGAAAAGAGAAAATTACTTATTGAAAATAAAAGATATCAGCTTCACCTTGAAGAATTAGTTAAAGAAAGAACAAAAGAGCTTGAAAAAGCCTACAAAGAATTAGACGAAGTTTTTAATTCCACCCTTTTAACACTTGTTAATGCCCTTGATGCGAGAGATACTGAAACAGAAGGACATTCCGAGAGAGTTACCTATTACACTCTGGAACTTGCAAAAAACATGGGAATAAAGGATGAAAAGTTTTTAAAAACACTAAAAATAGCCGCACTTCTCCATGACATAGGGAAAATAGGTATCCCCGATGAAATATTAAGAAAACCCGGTAAACTTAGTGAAGAAGAGTGGCAGATAATGAAACAACATCCGATGTTAGGATACAAGATTTTAAAAAACATAAAACAATTAAACGATGTTGCTGAAATAGTTCTTCACCATCACGAGAGATTTGATGGCACAGGATATCCGGTAGGTTTAAGGGGAGAAGAAATTCCGTTAGGTTCAAGGATTTTTTCTGTTGCTGATACGATAGATGCGATGACTTCAGACAGGCCTTACAGAAAAGCTCTCACCTTTGAAAAAACAGCAGAAGAACTAAAAAAATGGAGCGGGAAACAATTTGATCCGAAGGTTGTTGAAGCATTTTTCAAAAAACATTTAAATGAATGGAAAGAATTAAAAGAAAAATTAAAACAGGATTCTTTTTCAACCTTTGATGATATTGATTTTTATGACCCGGAAACAAAGTAAAAAGCCATTCCTTTGTTTATGACTTCCAATGAAAAGGAAACAAAAATATGTTATAATGTGAGACTTTTCTGAAGAGGAGGTTTTAATGAAACTGTTAGTCACAGGTGGTGCGGGTTTTTTAGGTTTTCACATTGTCAATGAATTTTATAAAAAAGGAATTAAGAATATTGCTATCCTGGACATTGCCGATTATATCAAAGAGGAATATCCGAAAGAGACAATCTACTATAATGCGGATGTAAGAGACAGAGAAAAACTTGAGAATATTATAAAAAACGGAAATTATGATTACATAATTCATGCGGCGGCGGCTCTTCCTCTCTGGAGCAAAAAAGATATTTACACCACAACTGTTGACGGGACAAAAAATGTTCTGGAATTAGCTAAAAAACATGGAGTTAAAAGGGTTACATATATATCATCAACAGCAGTTTACGGGGTTCCGAAATATCATCCGATTTATGAGGACAGTCCGAGAGTAGGAGTCGGAGCTTACGGAGAAGCAAAAATAAAAGCCGAAGATATCTGTTTTGAAGCTCAAAAAGATATGGTTGTAGCCGTCATAAGGCCAAAAACATTTATCGGCACCGCAAGATTAGGAGTTTTTCAAATACTTTATGACTGGGTTGAGAGTGGTAAAAGAATACCGGTTATAGGAAATGGTAAAAACAGGTATCAATTACTTGAAGTTGAGGATCTTGTAGAGGCCATATACCTAACTTTGACAGAAGATGAAAACAAGGTTAATGATGTATTCAATGTGGGAGCTGAAGAGTTCAAAACAGTCAGGGAAGATGTAGGAGCACTCTGCGAATATGCAAAAAGCGGAGCAAAGGTAATGCCTATACCTTCAATTCTTGTAAAACCTCCTTTAATGCTTTTTGAGGCATTGAAATTATCACCCCTTTACAAATGGGTTTATGGCACGGCGGACAAAGAATCCTTTGTCTCAGTTGATAAAATAAAAAAAGCCCTCGGTTGGAAAGCAAAATATTCAAATGCTCAGGCCTTGATAAGATCCTACCAATGGTATTTAGATAATAAAGATCAAATTAAAGATGTAGGTGTAACACACAGAGTTGGATGGGATCAGGGTATTTTAAAATTGTTTAAGAAATTTCTCTGATCTACTCTTTCTCATCAAAAAATAACGGAATATTTTCTGTCTGAGTGAAAAAATTATCAAGATTTTTTCTTATGTTCTGAGTAACAGCAATTTTTTTCTTTAAAATTTCCGTTTTTTCTCTTAAACTATCTTCGACCCTTTTTCCAAATTCAAAAACCTCTTTTAGTAATTTTTCCTCTTCAGGTTTTTGAATTCTTATTTTTTCAATTTTTTTAAAAAGAGTATGATTGGATTTAATTAACCGTTCAATCTCACTCCAATTTTCTTCTTTTAAAGCAAGTTCTTCTTTCTCTAAATTTTCCTTTATTTTTTTTAACAAATCAAGATTACTATCACCCATATATTTCAAGCCTTTTCTCTTCTTTCTGCCCCATTGAAGAAATACCATTTACGGAAGCTTCTTCTTTATTTCCGTTTTTCTTCTTTTTAATCATCTCTTTCCATGTTGAATGAAGTTCCTTAAAAATATTTTCCACTGTTTCAAGCTTTTTAAGATCATTGTTAAAATTAAATTCACTTAACTCTTTTGTTGAAAATAAATATAAATTATCCAGATTTTTTGCTATTATACCGCCCTTATCAAAATCTAAAATTGATCTTAAATAGGAAATAATATCTATAACTCTGTTCACTTTCTCAACCTTTCCCTCAACATCCCCTTTTCTTAGATTTTCCTTAATTTCATTAATAAATCTTAAAGTTCCGCTGTAAATAAAAGCGATAAGTTCATCTCCATCCAAATTTGAAATTTCATTTTCAATATAACTTTTTGATTCAAAACTCATACTAAAACCTCCCTTTATCTACTAATACCTGTAAAATTATTCTGAAGGCTCATTAACAATTGTTGCATTTGAGCCATCGCTCTGTTTGCAGCATCAAATTCCTGAAACAGTCTTTGTCTTTCATCTTCAAGGTCCTGTCTAAATTCTTCAATTCTCTCATTTAGATTTTTTATATTAGTGTCAAGATTATTGAGCTCCTTGGTAATGGGTCCCTCATTTCCTGTTTCAGTACTCAAGAGATCCTTCAATCTTTCGTTAAAATTTGAAATAACTCCATAAGTTAAACTCACATTCCCGAAAGAACCCGTACTTGTCATTGTCCCAAAGATCTTCAAACCTTCCACAGGTCCTTCAGAACCTGTCAAGACTCTCCCTTCACCTGTCGCAGCATATCCCCCTATTGTTCCTGCAATATCAACACCCGTATCCGTAAGCTGAGTTGTTCCTATTCCTGTCCCGCCTGCATCCGCAGCAACATTTGAAACTATGGAGAAAGTTTCAGATGAGCCATAGTTGTCCGTTTGAACAACAAGATAATTACCATTGCTCGTAGCACTTATAGGAACACTATTATTATCCATTACAGTATTAATCTTTTCTATAATATCATCCAAAGTATCATTTTGACTTAAATCCACACTATAATCATTTCCATCATAGGTTATTGTAAGGGTTTCATCCTGGGAAATTCCCCCGACCGGAACTTCGTAAGAACCCTGTATGGAAGCCCTCTCAGGCGCTGCTGTAATTTCCACGGCATATGTCCCGGCTTCTGTGCTGCTTGTTCTCGCAATATAAGACACATTCGTATTTGATGTTGTTGCTATTTCCTCAAAGACTTTTTTAACTCCTTCATAATCATCCTCTATAGCATCCTCAAATTTTTCCGAGTCAAGATAGATAGTACCATCATTGTTCATCCTTATACCTATATCAACCAGACTCTGATATGTGGCATCAGAATCAATACCTTCCACTTTCGATGAAATCATCTCCAACACAGCAGACTGAACACTTCTTGCCGCACTGTTTCCGGAAAGAGGTCCTGCACTTTTTGTTTCCTCATTGTAAGAAAATTGTGAATTCAAATATGAAATAACATCATTATACTTTGAGACAAAATCATTTATTTTTGACTCTAAATTACTAAAATCATTATTAATAGTTAGAGTAACTGTCTTTGTTGCATCAGCCTGTTTTAAGTTTAAAGTAACTCCCTCTATCACATCATCTATTGTATTGGATGATCTTGTAATAGCATCCGAAACATCCGTTGTATTTACATTAATTAAAGCATCCTGAGCTGAGATCTTTTCAGTCATATTTGTTCCCACACCTGTATCATCAATGGTAAAAGCATAATCAGTCCCTGTTTCCGTTGCTGTTATCTGGAGTTTATACTCTGAGCCATCATAAATCACAGTAGCTCTTACATCAAGACCGGAATTGTTTATTGCATCCCTGAGACCTGTCAAACTTCTTGTCTCACCAGTGATATCAATATCAACTGTTTGTCCGTTCTGAGTTATTGAAAAAGTTGTCCCGTCCGTAAGCACTTCGGAATCGGCGGAAGAAAATCCATCAGAGCTATCTGATTCAGCTCTTGCAAGTTGCCTTACAATTATATAATAATCTCCTGTTTGAGCTCCGCTTTGCGTTGTGGCGGTCAGGATATCTTCATCCGAAACAGCAGCACTTCCGGTTGATATCGAATCAAAATCGGATAATGTGGAAACAGCGGATTTCAGGGAGGAGACTTTTGTATTTAATGTTTGAAGAGCGGATTTCTCTGCCTCATAGGACTGAATTTCATTTTGATAATTTCTGATAGGATAACTTTTTGCATATATAATCTTATTAACAATATCATTAACATCGAGTGGACCTGCGGCAAACATCCCACCATAGATACTTGATGTATCCATTTTTCTCCTCCAATACTATTTTTTATTTATATTACTATACTAAATATTCCTGTTTAAGATCAAACCCTTTGTTTCCAGAGCACTTTTTCCGTCATAAAGATGGGATTTTGAGTTCTCTTTTCTCTCCATCTTCTCCTCATTCTTTTTGTTCTGCCTGTAAAGCTCCACTATAAACTTATAGAACTCTTTCGGTGGAATCTGTTTAATAACTTTTTTTGTTTTTTTGTCAAGAATTTTTATAATATCTCTTTTGGTCTCCTTGTCTCTCTCAAACTTGAGTTCCGTATTTTCAAGTGTCTGAATTTGTTCTTTAATCTTCTCATAATTTTCTTTTATACTTTCCTTAATGGAATTTATGTCCATAAGCTCTTCTGCGGGAGGAGCAGTATGTTTGTCAACATTCTCTCCCTTATTTTCAGCTGTTTTTCCTTTTATACGAACACTATCTTCATAGGAACTTACTTTACTAACGGGAGGAGCAGAGTGAGGAGGGGATGAATACTCCCCTCCTTTATATGTCACACTCTTTATCTCATTTAAATTTACAGCTTCCACAGACATTTTTCCCCCTCTTTAAAAAAGAGAGTTTAAAAATTATCCTTACCTGAACAATCCAAG
Organism: Candidatus Aminicenantota bacterium; assembly: GCA_027031485.1. Taxonomy (GTDB): domain Bacteria; phylum Acidobacteriota; class Aminicenantia; order JAMOAD01; family JAMOAD01; genus JALXDT01. The sequence goes on from JALVQI010000229.1 coordinate 47,033, forward strand.
GACCATCTGAGCGGAAGCGTTTGCCTGTCCCAAAGATGCCATACCGCTTTGCATCAAGATCTGGAATTTTGTTAAGTTAACCATCTCCTGAGCCATATTGGCATCTCTTATGATGGACTCTGCACCTCTTAGATTAATAGCCTGTGTGTTAATAATGGCTATTGAGTTTTGAAGTCTGTTTGACTGTGCTCCTAAGACACCTCTCCATCTTGAAATAGAAGCTATTGCATTTCTGATCTCTCCCAATGCAGATTGAGCATTACTTGCGGTAGTCAATGAGCTTGTAAGACCAAGGCTGGATGATGAAGCTGCTCCACCTATTGACAAGGTTATTGTACTCGCAATGTGAGTATCCCCGACATAAATATCCTTTGTTACAGCGCCAGCTGAACTGAATAATCTCTCACCCTTAAAGTTAACCGAACTGAAGACTCTGTCAATTTCTGACTTAATCTGCTGGTATTCAACATCAATTGTCTGTCTTTCTGTAGCACCAACAGTGCCTGATGCAGCTTCTTCAGCAAGAGTAACAGCTCTGTTTAAGAGATCAGTAACCTTTGCCAATGCACCGTCAGCAATCTGGATTATACCTGATGCATCGTTGGCATTTCTGTAAGCCTGATCCAGCGCATAGACATCAGCTTTTAAAAGATTTGCAATAGCAAGACCTGCAGCATCGTCTCCGGCATCAACAATACGATAACCTGAAGAAATTCTTGCAATGGTCTTATTAAGACCAATGTTTGATGTGTAAAGATTTTGCTGAGCATACATAGATGAAACATTTGTGATAACACTAAAAGATTGTGCTCCCATAAAGCACCTCCTCCTTAAGGTTTTTTTCGGGCATCCTTGCCCTGATTAAATTTACATTTATATATTCGTAAAAAATAAAAAAAACTTTATGGTATTTTAAAAAATTTCCTTAAAAAACCATATTTTCCACAGAGTTAAAAATAAAGATTTTATATGATATAATTTAAGCCAATGTATAAAAGTGTAATAGGACTGGAAATTCATGCACAATTGCTAACAAAGACAAAGCTCTTTTGCTCATGCTCAACAAATTACGGAGAGCCACCTAATACAAATGTTTGTCCTGTATGTCTCGGGTATCCGGGAGCATTGCCGGTCCTTAACAAAGAGGCCGTTAATATGGCTGTAAAAGCTGCCCTTGTTTTGAATTGTAAAATAAACAGATTCTCTTCCTTTGATAGAAAAAACTATTTTTATCCTGACCTTCCCAAAGGTTATCAGATTACTCAATTTTTCAAACCATTCGCAGAAGATGGCTATCTTGAAATTAACCTAAGAGGGAAAAAGAAAAAGATAAGAATAGAGAGAATTCACATTGAAGAGGATGCCGGAAAATCAATACATAATAAGGAAACAAATAAAACATTCGTGGATTTTAACAGAAGCGGTGTTCCTTTAATTGAAATTGTCACAAAACCCGATATGGAAAGCCCTGAGGAAGCGGCGGAATTTTTAAAAACCCTCAGACAAACTCTTATGTATATTGATGTCAATGATGGAAATCTTGAAGAGGGAAGCTTAAGATGCGATGCAAATGTTTCCATCCATAAAGAAAATGAACCGCTCGGAACAAGGGTGGAAATAAAGAATCTGAACTCTTTCAGATTTATCCAGAAAGCCATAAAATATGAAATAGAGGATCAAAGAAAAAAACTTGAATCCGGAGAGAAGGTATTCTTTGAAACAAAACTTTATGATTCAAGGAAGAATAAGACTTATACGATGAGATCAAAAGAGGAGCTTTTAGACTACAGATATTTTCCCGAACCAGATTTACAAATTCTTGAAATAAAAGAGGAAGAAATTGAAAATATAAAGAGTGAAATAGATGAACTTCCCGTTCAAAAAGCTGAAAGATTTATGAGTGAATACAAACTCAGTTTTGATGATGCTTTTTTGCTGACATCTTCAAAATATCTTGCAAACTATTATGAAAAAATTATCTCCCATAATAAACTCCCGAAAAAAACAGCAAATTGGCTTCTTTCAGAACTTTTAAGATATGTGAAGGATATTGATACTGAGTTTGTTAACCCTCCTGTAAGTCCCGAAAACTTTGCAAAATTCATTGAAAAGATAGAGAAAAGAGAAATTACAGGCCCCATTGCAAAGGAGATTTTACCTGAACTTCTGAAGAGTAAAAAGGATGTTGAAACAATAATAAAAGAAAGAGGAATAAAGAGCATTAGCTCGGATGAGGAAATATTAAATATTATAAATCAGGTTCTTGAAGATAATCGCGAACAGGTAATCAGATATAAAGAAGGGAAAACAAAACTTTTCGGTTTTTTTGTAGGGCAAGTAATGAAAGCAACGAAGGGTGCCGCAGATCCTCAAAAAGTGAATACCTTGTTAAAGGAGGCTCTTAATGTATCTAAGTAATTTTACATCTGACGCAAAAGTGGAAAAAGGAGCATACCCTGAAGAATTGATTGAAAAGTTAAAAAGTAAAGCAAGAAAGGTAAGAATTGAGATTGTCAAATCAATTTACAAAGCTCAGTCAGGACATCCGGGAGGCTCTTTATCAGCCACTGATATTCTTGTTGCTCTCTTTTTCCACAAAATGCACTTTCATCCGAAAGATTTGCACTGGAAAGACAGAGATCTTTTTGTTCTTTCCAAAGGACATGGAGTTCCCGCTCTTTACGGTGTATTTTCAGAATTAGGGATTATTAAGGAAGAGGAGCTCTCCCATTTAAGACAGGTGGGAAGCATCCTCCAGGGTCATCCTGACAGATTAAAAACCCCCGGAATAGAAGCTTCAACAGGTTCTTTAGGACAGGGACTTTCCATTGCGCTGGGAATGGCTCTTTCAATAAGATTAAACAAATCAAAGAGAAAGGTATATGTAATGATGGGAGACGGAGAAATGCAGGAGGGACAGATATGGGAAGCAATGCTCAAAGCGGGAAACGAACACCTTGATAATCTCGTTGGTATTATTGATTACAATGGCATACAGCTTGACGGAATGGTAAAAAAGATAGATGATCTTGCTCCCTTAAAAGATAAATGTAAAGCATTCAAATGGGAAACAGTCGAAATAGATGGTCACAATTTTAATGAGATCCTATGGGCTCTGGATGAAGCAGATAAGAATAAAGGCAAACCTTTTATGATAATAGCTCATACTATTAAAGGTAAGGGAGTCTCCTATATGGAAAACAATCCGGCGTTTCACGGTAAAGCTCCCAATGAGGAACAGTACGAGCAAGCTTTAAAGGAGTTGGGAGCCACCGAATGATTCAATTCTCCTCAGTTTACAAGAGCTATGTCAGAGGAGAGTATGCCCTTGAAGACATTTCATTTAAAATAAGAAAAGGAAAATTTTTCTTTATAACCGGCCACAGTGGTGCAGGGAAAACAACCCTACTAAAATTAATAACTAAAGAGATCAAACCGACAAAGGGTGCGATTCTGATTGAGGGAAAGAATATATCGGTTCTATCTGATAGTAAAATATATAAATTCAGGAGAGAAATAGGTATAGTTTTTCAGGATTTCAGATTGATGGAAAACAGATCCGTATTTGAAAATGTCGCTATTTCTTTAAAAATAAGGGGAATGTCAATAAGAAATATAAAAAAGGAGGTACTTGAAGCTTTGAGATGGGTGGGAATCCATCAAAAGATCTGGAAACCAACAAAAACACTTTCCGGAGGAGAACAGCAGAGAGTTGCAATCGCAAGAGCAATAGTAAGCAATCCGAAGATTATCCTTGCGGATGAACCTACTGGTAATCTTGATGAAGAAATTTCCTATGAAATAATGGAAATGTTTAAAAGGTTAAATTCAAGGGGAGCAACCATTGTAATAGCGACCCATGATAAGTTAATTCTTGAAAGATATGCAAAAAACAATAATATCCTTGTTCTGAAAAAGGGAAGGATTAAACAAATCATTAAAAGAGATGAAAGTCTTTTTGCTTAGATATATTTTGGAAGATAGTGTAGCAAGTTTTAAAAATCAGAAATATTTGAACATTCTCTCTCTCGTAACAATAATTTTCACATTTTTTATCATAAACATATTCTTTTTTCTTAATTATAATATCTCGGATTTTATAAAAAAGTTTGCCTCAAACTATAAAGCCGAAGTATATCTATTTGATAGGAAAGACTCCAACTTTGATTTTGAAAAATTAATCGATAGGAATCTTATTAAGGAGTATACCTACATTAGCAGTCAAAAAGCAATGGAAATCTTCTTGAAAAATTTTCCTTCCTTGAAATCAACAATAAAAGAAATCGGGGAAAATCCCTTTCCTCCATCAATAAGAATTGAGTTCAAAAGCAAAAACAAAAAAAAGATCACCGAATTTTTGAATAAAATTAGAAATCACAGAGAAGTAAAAGAGATAAAAACCAATTTTGAGCTTCTGGATAAAATATCCGGTGTAAAGAAAATAGTTTTCTTGTTAGGTGTGTTTTTTGGCTCAATTCTTCTGTTTACATCATTTTTCACAATTGTCAATATAATAAAAATAGTTGCTTATTCAAGAAAAGAGGATGTGTTAATATTGAGGATGATAGGAGCTTCAAACTTTTATATTGAGGCACCCCTCATATTAAATGGTATTTTTTTAGGAATATTGGGAGCAATAGTTTCCATTTTATTATTTGAAATATCAGTTAAAATATTACCAATTTATCTAAAAAGCTTTTATCAATATTTAAAACCTGTACTCGCTACTTCCTCACTATCTTTAAAATATTATTCGTATCTTATCCTTTCAGCCATCTTAATCGGCGGACTTTCGGCCTATACATCGGTTTACAAATTCATTCATCTTGAAGAAGAGTAAGAAATTTAACATTAAAACTAAAAAATCATGAATTCATTGGTTCCGGAAAACTCACTCTCTGAAAAAAGGTCATAATAACTTTTGTTAATAAAATCCGATGGGGAAAAGCCGAGTCTCTTAGCATAAGTCTCAATGAACTCTTTGCTTCCCTCAATTTCAATAAAATTTCCTATCGGAGTTTTATCAAGGCAGATATGATTGAAGGAAAGCGAATAGGTCTTTCTATACTTTTGATATCTGAAAAATACCTTCATCCCCATATTCTCAAGTATAAGCCGCATTCTCTTGAAATCATCAACAATAACCTCTGTCTCCTCTCTCTCTTTGAAAAGGCCATCCTTTTTCCTGACTTTACTTTTAAAAGTTAAAATAAATCTTTCTCCCTCCCCTCTTAATCTTAACAATTTACCACTCTTTTTTAATGAAAGATTATCATAATCAAACACAAGGTTATCTTCAAAGATCCAATCACTCACAAGATCCCATTTAAAACCATTTAAAGTTTTTTCAATTTCTTCAAAATCCTCGACCTTTATTTTAACCTCAATTTCTCTCATTTTTTTATCTTAAGGATTTTCTATCAATTCCTTTAAAGTTTCTAAATCTCCTTTTCGCTCTATTTCTAAAACTGATTTTAAAAGCTTTTTTGCATTAACAAAAAAAGTTTTTTTATCCCTTTTCTTACCTCTTTTTTTCCCAAAATACAATTTAACAAATGAAAACACTCTTTTATTGACACTTATGTCTTTAAAGAATACTTCGGGTATTATTTTCTGAACATCCTTATCCAACACCTCTTCCCCGACAAGATATTTAAGAAAAAGAGCCCCCATTAATCTTATCTTCATATTTTCCAAAAAAAGATATTTATCTTTAAGTCTATCCTTCACCTTTATGATAAAAAACTTATTATCAACAAAAAAGGGTCCCATTGCTGCGGAAATAATCTTACCTAAAGTATAAAATATGTAAATTTCACTATTTAACTTATCTTTATCATCATAAGAAAAAACAACAAAAGGTGTTTTCCAGTTCTCCTCATTTTTGATAAAAATGAATTTTTTATCACTGTTTAACAATTTTCCGCCAATTAAAGTCGGAGAAAAACCTTTTACTTTGAAATATCTATCAATCCCCTCTTCTTTCAGAAAATCCTTATAAAATTTCAATCCTTTTACCAGTTTTTTATTCAGACTCTCTTTTTTGATCAAAACAGCTGTCTTAATTCCATTCTCTTTATCTCTAAAAAAAACAATACCATCATTTAACCCATTACCTGAAAAAAGAAGATAATTAATCTTTTGATAATCTTTGTTTTGAAGATTTTCAAGAAAACTATTTAAATATCTCTTTTCATTTTTATCTTTTATGTTTTTTGTTTTTAAAATCATATCCACATTAAAATTACCATTATTTACAGAGTCCGAGATTTTTATCAATAGAGCAGTAAAAGCATTATCTCCGGACGAAAGTGTTTCCCCTCTGATTAGATTAAAAGATAGAAAAAAAACAGAAATAAAAAAAATGATTTTGTATTTTTTCACGAAAAAATTATATGTTAATTAATACGGTTTGTAAATAGAAAGCGAAAGTCGAAGGAAACAGAAGTTTCACTATTCCTGTTTAATAAAAACTCTTCTTCCCCTGATTTCAAGTTTTCCCTCAAAAAAAAGTCTGACAGCTTCAGGATAGATTCTATGCTCTTCGCGCAAAATCCTTTCGGAAAGAGACTCCTCAGTATCATCCTGATAGACAGGAACAACAGCCTGCAAAATAATAGGCCCATGGTCCATCTTTTCATCAACAAAATGAACCGTACAACCTGAATATCTGACACCGTATTTTAAAGCCTTTCTCTGGGCATGTAATCCGGGAAAAGAGGGTAAGAGAGCGGGGTGAATGTTCATTATTCTATTTTTAAAGGAGGACACAAACTCTTCCCCGACAATTTTCATATATCCTGCGAGGAGAACAAGATCCACGGCTTTTCCCTTTAATATATCAATAATTTTCCTGTCATAATCTTTTCTTGAAGGAAAAGATTTGATATCAAGGGAAACAGTTTCTATCCCATTCTCTTTTGCAAACTCAAGCCCTTGTGCATCCGCATTATCAGAAATCACCACAACTATTTCAGCCTTTATTTCTCCGCTTTTGACCTTTTCAAAGATTGCCTTAAAATTTGAACCTCTCCCAGATAAAAGAACTCCTATTTTACCTTTTTCCAAGCTTTGCCTCCTCAACTATTTTGTCTATTATTTTTACTAATTTAAAAGGTTTGCCTTCCTTATAAAATTTTTCATAAATTCTCTTTGCAAATTCAAATTCATCTTTACGGTCCACTGTAATACTTAGCTCCGGATGATTCAGCTCCTTTGGAACAGATGGATAGGCACACTTAAAAAGCCTTGGTTCTTCCTTCATAAATAGTGTCACATGCTCTCTATGTCTGTCTTCAACAGATAATTTGTAGGAAAGCTCAAGGGCTTTGTCCGTGAAAATTTCAACGGCTCCCCCTCTTGGCATTCCCTTTTCAACAGCATAATCAAAATTATGTGTTAGCATAAAATTTATTAATCTTTCCGCTGACTCAAAATCAACAAGAGGATTATCTGCGGTTGCTCTTATATAAAAATGCGATGGATAAAGCTTTGAAACCATATAATATCTTCCAAGAACATCTAACTCAGAGCCTTTAACACAATCAACATCCAATTGTTTTGCTATTTTGCAAAGTTTTGAATCCTCTTCGGTGTCCGGAATAGCGAGAATAACCATAGAATTTTTTGCAAGTTTCAGCCTTTCAATAATATAGTAGAGCATCGGTTTTCCCAAAATTTCCATTAAAACCTTACCCGGTAATCTTGTGGAGCCTACCCTCGCCTGTAAAATTATAGGAACTTTCAATTTCTATCCTCTTTTTCCAATTTAAAAAATACACTATCTTCAAAGCTTGACATATAGAGCCCTTCTTCAAATTTACCTATGAAAGGTTTTATCCTTTCTCCGTTAACAAGCCTCAGAAGAATCTCCATAAAATTCACTCCTGCAGCCTTTGTAAGCTGAATTCCTCCGGAAAAACGGGGATTAATCTCCGTAAAATATAGCTTTGAATTATCAGTTAAAAAACCCTGAATATTCGCCGGTCCTTTTATTTCAAGAGCTTCGGCTATCTTTCTGGAGCTTTCGATTATCTTTCTGTTATAAAAAGTTTGACCTCTGTCCGATATGCCCGCTCTCACAGTCAACCTTTTTCTCGGTACTATGCTTAAAACAGTGCCATCAAAATCAGAAATCAAATCCACCGTAAACTCCTGACCTTTTATATACTGTTGAATAACAGGCTCCTTTACCTTTTTCAAATAAAAGTAAAGCTCTTCCTTATCTTTGATTTTATGACAATTAATGCTTCCCCTCCCGTACCTTGGCTTTATGAATAACGGAAATTTCAGACTCTCAACGGGGGGAAGATTATCCTTTGTCCAGGTCTCAGGTGTTTTAATTGAAATACTCTTAAAAAACTCAAAAGTTTTTATCTTATCATTTGAGATTAAAGCTGTTTTTTCCCCTGAACAGGCAACTATCACTTCCTTTTGAAGATATTCACTTTTTCTGCTCCCCCATAAAGGAAGTTCCAGATCCATAGTCGGAATCACGAGTTTTATTTTCTCTTTTTCGATTATCTTATCAAGCTCATGAAAATATTGAGGATCCTCTATAAGAGGAACAATATATTTTTTATCCGCAAATCTGAGAGCAGGAGACAAAGGGTCACAATCAACGGCAATAACCTTTCCCATAAAATCAAATTTTCTTTTTAATTCAACAAAACCTCTTAGAAGAGCCACCTTCCTTGAAGCAGCAGTAATCAAAACATTTATTTCAGACATCTTTTATATTTTAAACCATAGTATCCGGCTTGTCCATATTACCTGATTAGTAATTTTTAAGCCCGATTTATTTCTGTTGCTAATACATTTTAATAATGATAACATAAATATTAATAAGTATTAATTTTAATAACTGACATTTTTTACATTTATTGATTTAGGAGGAATAATGGATAGAGAAACAACAAACCTTCAACACTTTTTAATTGAAAAACAGAGAGAGCATCCGGAAGCAACGGGAGAATTTACATCTCTGTTTGCAGAAATCCTACTTGCCTCTAAAATAATCGCAAGAGAGGTAAGAAAAGCAGGACTTGTTGAAATTTTAGGTTTAACGGGAGAGATCAATGTTCAGGGAGAGGAGGTAAAAAAATTAGATGAATACTCCCTTCAGGTTTTTGTGAGAGTTCTTCAGAGAGGGGGCTCACTCTGTGTAATGGCATCCGAAGAAACCGAAGATATCATAAGAATCCCTGATAAATACCCGAAAGGCAAATATGTTCTTGTGTTTGATCCTCTTGACGGTTCATCAAACATTGAAGCGAATGTCAGTATTGGAACAATATTCGGAATTTATAAGAGAAGGTCCGAAGATGAGTGCGGCCATGATGGCAATTACGAGGATGTTCTTCAACCGGCAAAAAATCTTGTCGCCGCAGGATATGTAATCTATGGTTCTTCCACAATGTTTGTTTACACTACGGGGCAGGGGGTTCACGGTTTTACAATGGACCCATCGGTAGGTGAATTTTTGCTCTCCCACGAAAATATTCAGATTCCGAAAAGGGGGAAAATCTATTCTGTTAACGAAGGAAATTACAACAGCTGGAGTGAAGGTATAAGAAGATACATTGACTACATAAAAAGTGACAAAAATAAAAATGGAAAACCCTATAAATCAAGATACATAGGCTCCCTTGTAGCTGATTTTCATAGAAATCTCCTATATGGCGGAATTTTCCTTTATCCGAGAGATAAAAAGGCTAAAAACGGGAAATTAAGACTTCTCTATGAAGCAGGCCCTCTTGCAATGATTGTCCAGCAGGCAGGAGGTTATGCAAGCAACGGAGTTAAAAACATATTAGATATTGAACCAAAAGAGATACACCAGAGAACACCTCTTTTCATTGGAAGCGAAGATGATGTTTTAGAGGTGGAAGAATTCATTAAAAAGTATGGAGATGAAGTTTAGGTATGATTGTTGTATATAATGGGAAAGAATACGAAATAGAAGAAAAGATAAGTGTAAAAAAGCTTTTGAAAAAATTTAAGGCTGATGAGCTTTTTTATATTGTTATAGATAAGAGAAACAAAAAGCTTTTAACCTCCGATGAACAGCCCGAAAAAGACTCTATCATAGAAATAAAAAAGGTTATGTCAACGGGATGAGATGTGCTATCTGTAAAAAGAAAGCTGAAGTTTATCTTCCGCATCACAATCTTGCCCTTTGCAGGGAAGATTTTAAAAAATATTTCCTTAAAAGGGTTAAAAAGGCAATTGATGATTTTAAGATGTTTGAAAAGGGAGATAAAATTCTTCTTGCGGTATCAGGAGGGAAGGACAGTCTTTCCCTATGGCACGCTCTTTTAAAATTAGGATACGATGTAACCGGATTGTTTATTGCTCTTGGAATAGGAGAATTCTCTGAAAGAGCAAGGAAGATAGTTAAAGAGTTCTCCGATAAAAATAAAACAAATCTTATAACAGTAAAACTTGAAAATGAATTCGGGGGAAACACTTTACCACAAATAGTGGAAAAAACAAGAGGTATTCCGTGTAAAGTTTGCGGTAAAATCAAAAGATACTATTTTGACAGAATAGCGGTAAAGGAAAACTTTGATGTGATTGCCACAGGTCATAATCTTGATGATGAATCAGCTTTTCTATTGGGAAATATTTTAAATTGGAATATTGAATATCTTGCAAAACAATTACCCGCCCTTCCGGAAGAGGATGGTTTTAAGAAAAAGGTTAAACCTCTTATTTATCTTACGGAAAGGGAGATTGCAATTTATGCTTTCTTTAATGAAATAAATTACAATGAATTAAGTTGTCCCTTTTCAAAAAAGGCAAAGTCTCATTTTTACAAGGAGAGCCTTCATCAGATGGAATTATCTTATAAAGGTTTAAGAATAAAATTTTTTAAAGGATTTTTAAGGAATCAGAAGATCTTCGGAAAAGCGGAAAAGAAATATAGTCTTTCCCCATGCAAAATATGCGGTTATCCCACAAGCAGTGAAATCTGCGGGGTTTGCAAAATAAAGATAAATTTGGGTTTAATAGAGGAGGAAAAATGAGAGTGGGAATTGCCCTGGGTTCCGGTGGAGCTAAGGGTTTATCACACATAGGAGTCTTAAAGGTTTTGGAAGAGTTTGGAATTAAACCTGAGTTTGTTAGCGGGACAAGTATCGGAGCCATAATAGGTGCAATGTATTCATACGGAATGCCTGTTAAGGAAATTGAAAAAATCGCTCTTTCAATAAATAAGAAAAGACAAAAGGAAGTATTATCCTTAAAACCAACGCTCTCAGGTCTGATTTCACAAGAAAAGATTTTTGATTTTTACTATAAAATTTTCGGAAATATTAAAATTGAAGATTTACCTAAAAAATTCGTTAGTATAGCAACAGATATCCAAACCGGTGACGAGGTAGTTCATAGGAAAGGAGAGTTAACAAAAGCTGTTGTCTCAAGTGCATCCATCCCGATAATATTTCCTCCTGTAAAATATAAAAATAAATTTTTGGTTGACGGCGGGTTAGTTAATCCCATTCCTATAAAGCAGCTGATAAATATGGGAGCTGAGTTCATAATTGCTATTGATGTAACCAAACCATTGAAAAAAAAGGGAATGAAAAGAGAAACTCCAAAAATTGATGAAAAAAATATTATAAATAAGATTACAAATATATTCTCATCAATCTATGATAAAAACTTCAATGAATCCCCAAACCTTTTGAATATATTTCTGAATTCCATTGATATAATGGAAGAGCAGATTGTTAAAAACACTCTTTCCCTTTATCCCCCTGATATACTCATTACCCCGGATATAAAAGATTTTAATACTTTTGATTTTTTCAGAGCAAAAGAAATTATCTACAAAGGAGAGGAAATTACAAGGACAGTTGCGGATTTTATAAATTACAAATTAAGTCATTGACAAATAGTCATCTATGAAAACACCCAAGATTTCTTAAAAATCTTTTCTCCTTTAAAAAATCAAATTCTTCAATTTTTTATTAAAAATCTAATATGTTATAATACTCCATCATTTTATGAGAAACGGAGGTTTTGATGAGTGAAGAAAAAAAGGATGATCTTACTCCTTTAAAATTGGGTAAAACAGTGATTGTCGGCGGTCACCCCCGCAGCGGAACATCTCTTGCCTGTCAGCTTCTTGAAAGTGCCGGAGTAAAGTTTTTATCAGATATAGGAAAAGATATGTACAACAAAGAGGGTTATTATGAATACTCCCTTGAAAAGGAGCTTTCAAAAAGATTAATAGATCAGGCAATGACAGAAGAGAATACGAGAGATTTGAACAAAATCATAAAACTTCTGAATGAACATGAAGGCTGGAGCGGCTTAAAGGTGGTTCTAATACCTGCTATATTTTACTACCGACATGTGGGGAGAAAAAATCTGAAAGCTGTTTTTATTTTCAGAAACCCAGCTGATTCCAAAGCCAGTATGCTAAGAAGGGGGATCTCTCAATTCAAATTAAGCTGGTTTGATAATAATAATGCGATAATTGCAGCTTATGAAAATATCCCTGAGAGCATAGTAATCAGCTATGAAACAGTTATGGAAAAAAAGCCCTGTGTGGAAAGAGCTTTCAGAAAATTGGGATTCAGAATAGATTTAAACAGAATAAAAAGCTTATACAGAACTCAGAAAAACAGTGGTATGATTGTTACCAAAGAGGAGATGGCTGTTTATAAAAAATTAAAAGAACTTGAAAAAAAGAGCTGTAAATAATGGGTAAAAAGCTTGTCATTGTAGAATCTCCTTCAAAATCCAAAACAATAAACAAATATTTAGGTAAAGATTTTACGGTAAAAGCCTCAAAGGGACATATAAAGGATCTTCCGAAATCAAAGATGGGAATTGATATTGAAAATGATTTTCAACCTCAGTATCAAATAATAAAAAATAAAAAAACGGTAATTGAAGATATAAAAAAAGCCGCAAAAAAGGCTGACGAGATTTTTTTAGCAACAGACCCTGACAGGGAAGGAGAGGCAATCTCATACCATCTTTATCAGGAACTTTCCAATATAAATGCGAATATAAAAAGAGTTTTAATGAATGAAATAACAAAGAGAGGTATAGAGGAAGCCTTCAAAAACCCCACTGAGATTGATTTAAAAAAGGTTGACTCTCAGATAGCGAGAAGGGTTCTTGACAGATTGGTGGGATACAAGATATCTCCTCTTCTCTGGAAAAAGGTTAGCGGAGGGCTTTCCGCGGGAAGAGTTCAATCTATCGCATTAAAAATGATATGTGATAGGGAGAAGGAGATCAAAGCCTTTGTTCAAAAAGAGTACTGGACCATAAAGGCGGATCTTTCAAAAAAGAAAGAAAAGGATATTTTCACCGCAAAATTGGAGAAAAAAGGTAATAAAAAACTTGAAATTCCTGATGAGAAGAGTGCAAAAGAGATAGAGACAGAGGTTAAAAATTCCCCGTTTGTAGTTGAAAATATAAAACTCAAAAAGAAAACAAGAAATCCACTGCCACCTTTTATAACATCCTCCCTTCAACAGGCTGCATATCAGACATACAGATTTTCAGTAAAAAAGACAATGATGATAGCTCAAAAGTTATATGAGGGAGTCTCAATAGGAGATAAGGGGCCAATGGGGCTTATAACCTATATGAGAACAGACTCGTGGAGGGTTTCGCCTGTTGCAAACAATGAATTGAGAGCTTTTATTGAGAAAAATTTCGGAAAAGAGTATCTGGCGCCAAAACCAAGAGTTTACAAAAAAAAGAATAAAGCTCAGGATGCCCATGAAGCCATAAGGCCTACGGATATAAATTTGACTCCCGATGAAGTTAAACCTTTTCTTTCAAGTGATGAATACAAACTTTATAAATTAATCTGGGAAAGATTTTTACAAACACAGATGG
>JALVQI010000230.1 GCA_027031485.1 Candidatus Aminicenantota bacterium
TATTAAACCTTTACGGTATGTCAAGGGTTGATTTTCTTCTGGATAAGGACGGAAACTACTATGTTAATGAAGTTAATTCAATCCCCGGCTTTACTTCAATCAGTATGTACCCGAGATTATGGGAGGAGAGCGGAATTGAATATGGTGAATTGTTTGATCTCCTGATCCAGTCCGGTTTGCAGAGGTATGAATAAAGGTAGAATTCTTGCCATAGACTATGGCGAAAAAAATATAGGATTGGCTATTTCTGATGAAGACCAGAAAATATCATTGCCATTAAAAAATTATAGAAGAAAGAGTATTGTGGAAGATATAAATTATATAAAAGAATTGGTTGAGAAAAGAAAAATCATAAAGCTTGTGATAGGGAATCCTCTAAACTTTAAGAGGGAAGAATCCGAAATGAGCGGAAAAGTCAGAGACTTTATTGAAAAGCTGAGAGAAAAAATCAAAATAGAAATAGAATTATTTGATGAAACTTTTACGACAAAAGAGGCGGAATATGTATTAAGAGAGTTTGGTTTTAAAGAAAAGAAAATGAAAGGAAAAAAGGATTCAATTGCCGCATCATTTTTATTATCATCCTATCTGGAGTCACTAAAATGAAATTTATAAAAACATTTTTATATTTTATTTTTATCTTTTTTATTGTAGGAATAGTTACATTGTATCTTTATTTTACTAAAACAATAAAAACCAAATATAAAGGGTTTTCCGGTGAAAAAATAATAACAATAGAGAAAGGTTCTTCCATTACAAGGGTTTCTAAAATTCTTGAGAGGGAAGGGATTATTAAAAGCTCTGAATTTTTCAGGTTAGCATACAAAATATATTTCAGAGGGAAAGTGATAAATGCCGGAGATTTTAAGTTTGATAAACCTCTTTCAATAATGGATGTTTTAAAAAAACTAATTTCAGAATACGGTATTCTTGTAAGTTTTACGATTAAGGAGGGAGATTCCATTTTTGACATTGGGAAGAGATTGGAGGATAACAGTATTTTTAAGGAAAAATATTTTATTAATTTTGTCAGGGAAAATACATATTTTATTTCCGATCTTGCCCCTCAGGCAAAAAGTCTTGAAGGTTATCTTTACCCTGATACATATAAATTTTCCAAGGGAATTGGTATAAGAAAATTGGTTTCAATGTTTGTTGAAAATTTCAGAAAAAACTTTTTCCCAGTGTGGAATAAAAGACCCAAGAAATATTCCCTTAGCATACATGAAACAATTACATTGGCTTCTTTGATAGAAAAAGAAACCTCTTCTCCGAACGAAAGGTCTCTTATAAGTTCAGTATTTCATAACAGATTAAAAAGAGGGATGCTTTTACAATGCGATCCCACCTTTATTTATGCCTTAAAATTGGACGGAGTTTGGGGGGGTAAAATCGGTTATAAGGAGATAAAATATAATTCTCCTTACAATACATATCTTTATGGCGGACTTCCTCCGGGACCGATAGCCAATCCGGGTATTGAATCGATAAAAGCTGCTATCTATCCGAAACAGACAAAATATTTATACTTTGTCTCAAAGAATGATGGAACTCACTATTTCAGCAAGACATTGAAAGAGCACAACAGAGCGGTATATAATTATCAGATAAGGAAAGTAAGATGAAAAAGAGACTTGTCTATATTGATTATTACAGAATGATAATAATTCTTTTGATGATTCAGGGGCATACTTTGAGAGCACTTCTTAACAAAGATTTAAAAGTGGGTTTGTGGTTTAAAATCCATGAGTATGTCCATGGGGTAGTTGCTCCGGGTTTTTTATTTCTTTCTGGTTTTCTCTTTTTTTATACTCTAAAAAAAAAGATTTAAATAAGATATTAACAAGAATAATACAGTACATTGGAATAATTTCGATAGGATATTTTCTTCATCTTCCATTCTTTTCCTTCAGAAAAATTTCTTTACTCTGGGATAAAGGGGCTTCTGAAAAATTACTTCAAATGGATATTTTGCAGACGATTGGATATTCATTACTATTTTCAGCAATTATATGGATAGTGGCAAAAAGAAGATTTTTATTAATTCTTGGGGGGGTGGGAATTTTTGATCTCTTTATAAATTTTTATAGTATAAATGTTAACATACCGTTTTTCAGATTCTTTTTCTCCTCCAAACTTTCTCCTTTCCCATTTTTTCCCTGGTCATTATTCTTTATTCTTGGGGTTTTTTCAGCAAAATATTTAAGAAAATTTAATCCTTCTGTTTTTATATTTTCTATTTTTCTCAGTTTGATCCAGTTTTTTATTTCCGGCTATTCTTTTGAAAGGATAGCAGACATAGGCAAAGTATTAATTCTTTTGCAATTATCTCAATTATATCTTAATAAAATACCACCTTTTATGGAAAAATTTATGCGAGCTTCACGGGAGAGTCTTTTTCTCTATGTTTCACACATTATGATAGTTTACGGTTCGGTTCTTTCCAAAGGGCTCTCTTTTTATGTTGGTGAAAATCTCAATTTTATCGAGTTCTTTACACTCTTTCTTTTAATATTAATTCCACTTTACATAATCACATATTTTATAAATCTCTTGCGAGAAGAAAACTTTACTCTCTTTCTATTGGGTAAAAATTCCCTCTATTTAATATTTTTAATTGAGTTTTTCAGAAGAAAATGGTAATCAGGCTCTGTCAAATGATTTTTCCAATAAAGCTTTGAGTTTTTCTATATCGTCCAAATTTTCCAATTTGCCTTCAAGCCAGTCCTCTCTACCTCCGCCTCTTCCTTTAACAGTTGAAAATATTTTTTCGGAAAGTTCTTTTAAATTTGTGTCTCCTTTTCCCCTTCCTATGATAAAGAACTTTGTCGGATTTTTTGAAACAAAAAGTATGTTTTTTCCGCTTGATGTTATCTTTTTTGCCATAAATTTCAAATCCTTGATATCTTCATCTTCAAAAACTTTGAATATGAAATCTTCCGAAGATTTTATTATCTTTTCTATTTCATTCTCAATTTCTCTCTTTTTATAATGTTTTATCTCTTTTCTCAGTTTTTCATATTTGTCTTTAAGCTCATTTGCTCCGTCTGTTAATTTTTCATGGGGTTTTCCGAAAATTTTCTGGAGTTCAAGTATGGTTTTATTCTTTTTCTGATAATCGTATAAGGCTCTGTATCCTGCCACATAGTATAATCTTATGTTTGATCTTATCTTATCGGTTTTTATTATTTTTATTAAAGAGATTTCAGATGTATTTTTCAGATGAGTTCCACCGCAGGCGGAATAATCAAAGCCCTCTATCTCAACAACTCTTATATTTTCTTTGATTTTCGGAGGTTTTCTGAAAGGAATTGATGAAGAATCTTTTGCATAATAGACTTTTACGGGGATTGATTTTAATATTTGATTTAAACAGAATTCCTCTGTTTTTTTTATTTTATCAAAATCAAAGTGTTTAGCATTTATCTCTATTGAAGAGTGCTCTTCTCCTATTGAAAATGAGAGAGTTTCATAATTGAAAAGCCTTATTAGTAATTCTGATAAAAGATGCTGAGCAGTATGTTGTTGCATATAATCATATCTTTTTTTAAAATCTATGCTTATTGAGATTTCATCTTTTTTAATATCTTCTTTTATATAATGAAATATTTTTCCGTTTTCCTCTTTAGTCTTTACTATTTCAAAATTTTCTATAAATCCTCTGTCCTGAGGTTGACCACCGCCTCCCGGATAAACCACAGTTTTGTCTGGCAGGATTTTCCATAGGTCTCCCTCTTTCTCCTTTTTAATTATTTTTGCTTTTGTCTCATTAACATAAGGGTTTTGGTGAAAAATTTTCTCTGTCATTTATAACCTCCGATTATAAACATGAATAGAAAAAGAGATGATATTAGTATTAATACAGAGGGTAAAAGATACTTATAAACATCCTTTAACTTTGCTCCGTAATATTCCGCACTTAAAACAAGACAGAAGTGTACAGGAGAGAGAAGAACTCCCGTAAAACCGCTTACATATAAAAACATAATTTTCCACATATCGGGATTTGTTGTCCCTACGATTGAAACAAAAAGAGGAAAAGATATCCCTGCAAAAGCAGAATTAACTCCTGTTAAAAAGCCTATGATAAAGGGAACAAAGAACATAATAATGTATTTAAATCCCTTTGCTCCTGTTATCAAATCTTTTGTAAGATCTATGACCTGAGAATGTAAGATATAGTTTTTAAAAATCATAACTGCAATTATGGTAAGGAGTATTGACGGTTTAAATGAATTTTTTAAGATTTTTAGTTTTTCCTTCCAACTCTTTTTTAAAATAATAAAGGAAAATATAACAACGATTAAAACAGAAAGATAAACTTTGAGTTTAAAGAGAATGACTATGGTGATTATAAGAAGAATTTCCCATAATCCGTAAAAAAAATTTAAAATATTTTTTATTAGAGGTCTTTTCTTTATTTCATTCTTTTTAAGAGGAGGAAGATAAATATACATAAACAGCATTCCTGTTACTATTGCTATTATTGTGAAATAAAACTGATGTTTGAATAGGGGGACAAAGTCAACTTTAAAGATTCCTGCACAGAGGATAAGCCCTGGATATAATGGCCAGATATATTCCCAGATATGTCTGAACCAGAAGTTGATGTATGTTTTAAGTGCGGGAGATATATTATCATTTTTTAATGTTTCATTTAAGATAGGAGCGGAGACAAGGGCTCCTCCGGGCATAGGCAAAAGACCTATTAAGGCGGGAGATATGGAGATAATTAGAAATTTTCTTTTTAATAATCCTTCGGTTGCTTCCACGAAAATTTTCAAAGATTCTTTTGCCTTTAAAATTTGACCTAATGTGAGTACCATTAAAATTATGATAAGGAGTTGTATGGTGTCAAAGGAAATTGTAGCTTGACAGGAGAGTTTTAAAATTTCAGAAGGAGTGAGCCCGAAAAGAAGTGCAAGAGAAACTCCTCCTATTAATATTGCAAGGTATAAATCTAACTTAAGATAAAGCAGAATAATTAATAGAACAATTGGTAAAAGAAGCTTTATTATTTCTATAAGCATCTTATCTCCTTTTAAAAGGTATTATATCATAGCATTACATTTTACAAGCATTTTTTCACGGGGTAAACCCGGAGAAATTAGCATACTCTCTGACTTTAAAGTAAATTTTTTAAGGTTTGATTTTTTATTGTTAATTATAAATATTTTTGATAAAATAAAAAACTTTTGGGGGGTGTTAATGTTTCAACTTGAAAAGATTTTAATGCCTGCTTGTATCAGTAAGGAAGGAAAACTTTATAAGTGTAATAATCTTTTTAAAAAGACATATAATGTGGCAGCTGAAAATTTTTTTGGTTTATTAAGTTCAAAAGATAGAAATAAGTTTCTCAATTTTTTAAATGGCTCAAAAAAAAGTGTTTTAATTAGCTTGAGGAGTGAGAATTCTTTTTTGAAAATTAAGGCTTCAAAATTCTATAAGATTAACGGAGAAGGATATATTATTATTTTCGAAAAGAGTGAGGAGAGAAAGAGCTTGTGTAAATCCATTTATGAAAAAAGCATGGATGGTATTCTTATAGAGAGCCTTGATAGAACCATAATTGATGCAAACAAAGCTCTGCTAAAAATGACCGGTTATAAAAAAAGAGAGGTAATAGGGAGAAAAATTTATGATTTTGTGGAAAAGGATTCACTTGTAAGGTTAGGGAATAAACCTAAGCGAGGTGTGTTTAAGGTTAATATTATTAAAAAGAATGGAGATATTATCCCTATCGAAGTAAGGTCGTGGATTGACGAGTTGAAGAGTGAAAAAATAGCTATTGCTATTTTAAGGGATGTATCGGATTACAACAGGATGATTGAAGAATTAAATAATTTGAGAAAAAAGCTGGAAAGAGAGGTTAAATCACAAAGAATATTAATTAGAGCTCTTTCCAGATTGGGTGTTGGAATAGCAATTTTTCAAGATTATAAAGGGGTTGTTGGTGTTTTTAGAGAGGTGAATGAATATTTTCTAAGGATTCTGGGATTAAAGAGAGAAAAAATAGTGAACAAAAAATCTTTTACTGAATTTATTTCCGAAGAATCACTGGATAAATTTGTTGTAAATTATCAAAAGAGGATAAAAGGGGAAAAAGCCGAACATCTTTATGAAATAGTTGCAATAGATAAAAAGGGGAAAAAACACTATCTTTTATCCAATATTGAGAAGATAAATTATAAAGGTAAACCTGCAATCTTTGGATTTTATTTTGATATAACAGAGAAGAAAGAGAAAGAAAAAATCCTTTATGAAAAGGAAAAGCAGATAGCTCATATCGCAAATAATTTTAATGGTTTTCTGTGGGAAGCAACTTTATCCCCGGAAGGGGAATTTGTCAATAATATTCTTACCAAGGGAGTGAAGAAAATTACGGGTTATACTTCCGAAGAACTTTTGGCACATAAAGATAAGTTTCATGAAATAATTTATAGAGAAGACCTGCCACTTGTAAAAAAAGCCATTTTAAAGCTTAAAAAAGGGAAAAAGGTTTCATTGGAATTCAGGATTATTGATAAAAAAGGGGAAATTAAATGGCTCCAGGGTAGCGGAGAAGCTATAAAAGGTAAAGACGGAGGATTTACATTTACGGGATTTGCTATTGATATAACCAAAAGAAAGGAATTTGAAACCAAATTAAGAAATTTAAACCTTGCAATTCAGGCAAGCAATGAAATTTTTATAATTATAGATCTTGAAGGTAAAATTCAATATGCAAATCCGGCATTTGAAAAGAAAACCGGTTTTACCGCGAAAGAAGTGAAAGGAAAACCTGTCTCCAATTATTATAAAATAATAATTCCGAAGTCAGAAAATCTCTCTGAAGCAACAATAGAGGGGGGAAGATGGCGGGGGGTATTGTATAGAAAAACCAAAAACGGAGATTTTTTCAGGGTTTTCTCCTCTTTTTCTCCCATCTTAAATTCTAACAATAAAGAAATAGGATACTTTATTGTGGAGAGAGATCTTTCTGAAGAGGATTTGTTGATAGACAAATTGAACAAAATTCTTGATTCATTGAGTGATTTAGGTTTTTCCTTTCTTTTTCTTCATAAAAAGGGTGAGAATAGGGGTTTGATAAAGCATGCAAATAAAGAATTTTTTGATTTAACGGGATTTAGCAGGGATGAAATTATTGAAAAAAAGAAGTTTGAGGATATAGTGAAGGATTATGAAAAGTTAGAGTTTTCCCGGAGTGAGAGCATCCCGAGAAAAGCCAGATTATACGGGAAAAAGAAAGAGTATATTGTTGAATACAATTTTAAGGATATCAATTTTGAGGGGGAAGATGTAATCTTTGTCTTAATGAGAGATATAACAGAAAGGGAAAACCTTGAAGAAAAGTTAAGGAGAGTGCAAAAGTATGAAGCAATGGGAGTACTTGCAGGCGGGATTGCCCATGATTTTAATAATATTCTTTCGGCGATAATGGGTTACATTTATCTTATTAAAAAAGAAATAAAAAATAAAAGAATTCTTGATAGGCTTGATAAAATAGAAAATACAGCAAAGAGGGCTTCGAATTTAACCAGGCAGCTAATTGGATTTGCGCGTAAAGGGAAATATGAAAAGAAACCTCTTGATGTAAGAGAGCATGTATTAAATGTTATTGAAATTCTAAAAGCTTCAATAGATAAAAGAATTTCCATTAATTTTAAAGAGGAAGATATTCCTGTGATAATTGAGGGCGATCCTTCTCAATTTGAACAGGTAATTATGAATATTCTTTTGAATTCAATAGAGGCTATTTCAGGGAATGGAAAAATCCGGATTAGTTACGGTCTTTTAAAAGCGGACAAAAAGTTTGTAGCAAAATACCCCTTTGTAAAAGAGGGAGAATATGTCGAGATAAAAATCGAGGATACGGGAAAGGGAATGAACAAAAAGGTTTTAGAGCGTATTTTTGAACCGTTTTTTACAACAAAAGAAAAAGGAAATGGATTGGGGCTTTCCAATGTCTATGGTATCGTTAGAAATCATGGCGGCTTTATATTAGTTGATAGTGAAGAAGGGGTTGGCACGACCTTTAAAGTATACTTCCCCGGGAAAATAAGTGATCTCAGGAACTTAAAGGGTTCCGGACAATTAAAAAAAGAGATAAAAAAGAGAAATTTTAAGAATAAAAAGATTTTAGTCGTAGAGGATGAAGCAATAATAAGGGAAATGTTAGAAGAGATGTTGAGTGGAAATGGGTTTAAAGTAAGCCCTGCAAAGGACGGATTGGATGCCATAGAAAAGATTAAAAAAGATAATTCTATTGAGCTTGTAATACTTGATATGAATATGCCTCGTATGAACGGAAAAGATGCATTCTTTGAGATAAAAAAGATAAACCCTGGAGTAAAGATACTGATAGCTACGGGATATACATATGATAGTGATGTTAGAATGCTTCTTGATGAGGGAGCTTCAGGGTTTATTCAAAAACCGTTTAAATGCGATGAGCTTATAGTGACAATTGAAAAGCTTTTAAACTCTTAATCGGTCTTTCTCTTTTAACTAAAGCAGTAGTAT
>JALVQI010000231.1 GCA_027031485.1 Candidatus Aminicenantota bacterium
TGAGCAAGAAAAACTTAGAATATGAAAAGGCAATATCTTCTCTTTTAACTCAAGTACAAAACCTAAAAGAATCAATTGATGAATTAAAGAAAGCGGTTAACAATCTTTACCAGAACCAGACAATATCAACTCCCGATGAATCAAATACTCAAAAAACCTCTTCTACAACATCTCAGAAAACCTCCACTTCATCAAAAAAGGAAGAACAAAAAAAGAAAGTAAAACTTTCTCCTCAGCAGCTCTATTATGCTGCTTATTCGGATTATCTAAAGGGAGACTTTCAATTGGCTATTCAGAGCTTTCAGGAATATTTAAACAATTATTCTGATTCTCCCCTGGCGGATAATGCTCTCTACTGGATCGGAGAATGTTTTTATTCTCAGGGAAAATATCAAGAGGCTGTTGATACATTTGATAAATTAATAAAAAAATATCCCGACGGA
Organism: Candidatus Aminicenantota bacterium; assembly: GCA_027031485.1. Lineage (GTDB taxonomy): Bacteria > Acidobacteriota > Aminicenantia > JAMOAD01 > JAMOAD01 > JALXDT01. The sequence continues at coordinate 444 of JALVQI010000231.1, forward strand.
GATAAAGTTCCCAGTGCTATGCTAAAAAAAGGTTATTCTCTTATAGAGATGGGAAAGAGAGCCGAAGGAATTGCTGTCTTAAAAAAGATAATAAACGATTATCCGCTCTCGGAAGAGGCCGGACTTGCAGAGCAAAAAATCAGGGAAATAGGAGCAAAATAAGGAGAAATTTATGAGACATCAAAATGCTTACAATAAGGTAATTTTAATCGGTCATGTCGGAAGGGATCCTGAGGTCAGATTCACTCAACAGAATAGAGCTGTTGCTAATTTTTCCCTTGCAACATCGGATGTTTTCAGAACTTTTGAGGGTGAAAACGAAAAAAGAACTCAGTGGCATAAGATTGTAGCCTGGGGAAAGTTGGCAGAATTTGTTGAGAAATTTATAAAGAGAGGGAAACAAATACTTGTCGAAGGAAACCTCAGATACAACACATGGACAGGACAGGATGGAGTGAAAAGAACTTCCGCAGAGATTTATGCTGAAAGCATTGTTCTTTTAGGTAAAAGGGATAGTTCAAATTATGAAAAACCGGAAACACCAGATACGGGAGGATTTGATGACTATCCTGATACAGACGATAATCTACCCTTTTAGGTTTAAAAAGGATTTAATATGCAATATGAAAACTTCTGTTTCGCGTGCGGGAAAGAGAATCCCTACGGATTGAAATTAGATTTTTATCAAAAAGATGGCTGGACATGCGCTGATTTTATTCCGGATAAATACTATCAGGGATACCCGAATATTCTCCACGGAGGAATAACAACAACATTAATGGATGAGGCAATGGCTAAAGCCTTGCTGAAGGATAATATAATCGCTTTAAGTGTAAAGCTTGAAATCAATTTAAAAAAGAAAATTGAGATCGGTGAAAAAGTCAGAGTCAGGGCAAAATTATTGGAAAAGAGAAGAAAGATTTATATTCTTGAAGCTATTGTTGAAGGAGTTGATAAAAAAGAGATAAAAGCTCTGGCAAAAGGTTACTTCCATCAGGTTTCCATGTAAAAAATATTACAGGGAAAAAAGCTCTTTTACTATTGTCATAGTTGTCTTTATTATATTTAAAATAGCTTTTTTATTTGTATAATACCCTTTGTTAATAGTTGTTTTTTGTCTGATGACTATTATCTCAATATTATCAGGTTGTTTTTTTCTCTGAAAAATTAAGGTATTATTATTTTTTATATACTCTTTCCCCTTTATACTATTAAACTTATTAATTAAATCAAACTCTTCTTTTGCTATTATGACAGTGTACAGATAGGGATATGTTTTTGATTGTACTGAATTAATACTAACCGAAACCTGAATTCCTAAAAAACCTGAAATCTGTTCCTTGGGAGTAAGCATAAGTTTGGCATCATGGGGGACATATTTTTTATCCTTTTCCTCAACATAAAAATGGGGAACAATTATAAATTTATCCTCATAAAATTTAGTGAGATAATAATAAACATCCATTAAAAGTTTGAGTTTTTGTTTTAATCCGTGAGGCGTCCATATATAACGGTTACCTGAAGCAATAACAACACCAATAATAACTAAAACATCAATTAAAAGATAAAAATAAATCGGAGAAAGATCTCCGGTCAATGCAAATATTATAATGAAGAACACTATAAAAAAATAGGAAAATCCGGAACCGGGTTTTGAGCTAAAATGATCTATCTTTTTTAATTTTTTTAAGGCTTGTTTAAATTCGGTTATATTTGTCTGCTGCCAGTGTTTAGATCTGGAACGAAAGGATTTTTCCACCTTCACTCTCTTAACCCAGTTGAAGACTATAAAAAAAGATAAAACAATAAAACTTAGAATTATTGTAAATATATTTTTCTGAAGCTGGAGATAGTAAGCAAGAGATATAAGAATCGCACTGATAAAAAATCTCAGAATTATGTTTAAAGATGGCAAAATTACAAAATCTTTGTCATCCAAGCTCTTCATATCCTCTCTCCTTCCAATACAGAGGACAAGCCCCTGCACAGATCTCTTTGTATTCACAATTTTGACATATTTCCGGTAAATATTCCATATTTCTAAAAAATAATGCCTCTTTTGAAAACCAGATTTTTTTGAAATCTCTTTTTAGCCAGTTGCCAACCCTTTCAGGATAGCTTGAACACGGGTTTATATAACCTTCCGGATCTATGCTTACAAGGCCATGACATGCAGCACAGCTTTTTGAGCCAAGACCTTTAGCAATCGGATTATAGATACAGTATGGTAATGGAGAATACCAGATAAACTCAACTCCCGCTTTTTCCGACTCCTCCTTTATTCTCTCGATAATAGGACCTATTTCTGAATAATCTAACCAGAGCTCTCTGTTTTTCTTTGCTGTGCCGA
>JALVQI010000232.1 GCA_027031485.1 Candidatus Aminicenantota bacterium
TTTTTTTTAATAAAAGAAATTTACTAATAACTTAATACAATAAACATTCAAAATTGGCTCAACGCTTGATGCTCAATGCTCAAGGCTATTAAGACCTTCAGAATTTAGCTCAATGCTCATGGCTATCTTGATATCCCATGGGACACCCCCTGTGTTGATTTCTTTGAAAATACTTATATATCATACACATTCACGCTGAGGTGTCCCAATCCTCTGTTTTTTTCCGGACACTACTGAATTAACCTATCTTTTGTTGACAAAATCATCTTCTTAAAATAAAATTTGTATTATTTAATACAATAAATTCAGGAGGTTTTTTATGGCATCATATATAGAAGTAGATGTAAAAAAATTAAATGATTTTGTAACAGAGGTTTTTAAAAAACTCAATGTCCCCGAAGATGGAGCAAGGGTAATTGCAGATGTGCTGATTGAAGCTGACAAAAGGGGAGTTGAATCCCACGGTGTTGCAAGATTAAAAAGGTATGTTGATGGTATTAAAAACGGGGTTATGATTCCTGATGCGAAACCTACGATTGAAAAGGAGACCCCTGTTTCAATAGTCGCCAATGGTAATGGTGGAATGGGGCAGGTTATAACCTATGAAATAACAAAAAAGTGTATAGAAAAGGCAAAGAAAAATTATATCTGTTTTGCTGTGATTAGAAACTCCAATCACTATGGAATTGCAGGCTATTATCCTTTGATGGCATTGAAAGAGGGATTAGTTGGAATTTCAATGACAAATACCTTTCCTCTTGTTGTCCCTACCTTTGGTAAAAATGCATTAATAGGAACAAATCCTATTGCAGTTGGAGTACCGGCTGATAAACACCCTGATTTCTTATTGGATATGGCAACCTCTACTGTCCCGAGGGGAAAACTTGAAGTGTATGCGAGAAAGGGAGAAAAAATCCCGAAAGTTTGGGCAACAGATGAGAATGGTGTCCCCACGGATGATCCTCAAAGAGTCCTTGATAATCTGAAAGAGAGAAAAGGTGGAGGTCTTCTTCCTCTTGGCGGAGGCGAAGAGCTCACAGGAGGTCATAAAGGATATGGACTTGGAATGATAGTAGAAATTTTCACGGGAATTTTTTCAGGAGGATCTTTTGGCCCCTTTGTTTATGGGAAAAAGGGTCAACCCGCTGATGTTTGCCATTTTGTGGGAATCCTTAATCCTGATGCTTTCATAGGTTTGAACAGAATAAAAGAGGGTATTGACAAACTTCAGGATACAATGAAAAACTCTGAAAAGGCCGAAGGAAAAGACAGAATATATATAGCCGGTGAAAAAGAGTATGAATTGGAGCTAAAGCATAAAGAAAGAGTCCCTGTGCAGGATAAGGTCTATTCGGTTATGGAGGAAATAGCCAGAGAGCTTTCTGTAAATTTTGATATAAAATAATAAGCAAATTTTCCGGAGGTTTTTTGAGAAGAAAGTCAAACAGGAAAAATGATGAATTAAGAAAGATAAAGTTTGTCCCGAATTATCTTAAATATGCTGAAGGTTCATGTTTTGTTGAAGACGGAGATACAAAAGTGGTTTGCAGTGTTTCAGTAGAAAAAAAGGTCCCATTCTTTTTAAAAGGAACGGGAACAGGCTGGCTGACTGCTGAATATAGTATGCTACCTCGAGCAACCCAGAAAAGAAATGTAAGAGAGAGAACAAATGGGAGGATTTCCGGAAGATCTCAGGAAATTCAGAGATTGATTGGAAGAGCTCTTCGTTATATGGTGGATTTAAAGGAGCTTGGAGAAATAACTTTGTATATTGACTGTGATGTTATTCAGGCTGACGGTGGGACAAGAACCGCTTCCATAAATGCGGGAGCCATAGCCCTTGCATTAGCTCTTAAAAAATTGACTTTTAAAAACCATTTTGAGAAAGAACCTATAAAGGGGCTTGTTAGTGCGATCTCTGTGGGAATAATTAATGGGGAGCAGCGTCTTGATCTGGATTTCAATGAGGATTCCGAGGCAGAGGTTGATCTTAATATTGTGGAGAATGAGAAAAAAGAGCTTATTGAAATTCAGGGAGCCGGAGAAAAGAGAGCTTTTACCATGAGAGAGCTTTATGATTTGATTTTGCTTGCCGAAAAGGGAATAGAAAAAATATTAAAACTCCAAAAGGAGGCCATTTCAAAAGGGTATGAAGAATTTATTAAATCGATTTAATCTTTTTTTCTTACTGATATTGATTTTTTTTATTAATAGTCTTTTTTCATACAGGGAAAATCTCTATCCGGACAATATCATTCTACTGGGCAAAAATAATTATGCCTTTTTAGTGGAAAAAAAGAGTCAGAAGATGTATGTTTACAGAGGTGAGGATGTTGACCCATTAATGGTGTTTACAATTACCACAGGAAAGAATAATGGGGATAAAATAAATGAAGGGGATGAAAAGACACCGGAAGGTATTTACTTTTTTACCAGGATCCTTGAGGGGAAAAAGCTGCCTCCCCTTTATGGAATAAGGGCTTTTGTAATGAATTATCCGAATCCCTATGACCTGTTTGAGGGGAAAAGCGGCTCAGGAATATGGCTCCACGGAGCGGAAGATCCTTTTAAACCTTTAACTCCTTTTTCAACAAAGGGGTGTGTGGCTATGAGAAATGCTGACCTTATAAAGGTATCACCTTTAATTACACTTGAAAAAACCCCGATTATTAATGTTGAAGAGATAAGATTTCTAAAGGTGGACAGGGTAAGAGAGATGAGAGATTTTTTTAAGAATCTGGTTTTTTCATGGAAAAGAGGGTGGGAAAGCAGAGATATAAACAGATATATCTCCTTTTATTCGAAAAAATTTAAAAACGGAAACATGGATTACCATTCATACAAAAATTTTAAAGAGAGATTAAACAAAATATACAAATTTATAAAGATAAAAATAAAGGATCTTGAAATCTTTAAAACGGATAAATATCTTGTAACAGCTTTTTACCAGCAGTATAGATCCGACAGAATGAAATTTAACGGGATAAAAAGATTATACTGGATAAAAGAGGAAGGGAAGTGGAAGATAATCAGGGAAAAAGCGCTTGCCAACAAAAAATGGAAAGAGAAGAAAACAGTAATCAAAGGGAAAAAACTGCTTAAAATAGAAAATTTTGAATGGGAAAATGATCCTCTTGAAGCAAGTTTTAAAGTCAGTTTCACTTTAACCAATGGACTTTCCACACCTGTTGCAGGGTATCTGATTGTTAAGATTCAGAATGAAGACAACTCCGGTTTTGTCTTTTTGAAAAAGAGAGTTAAATATTTTGCCAATAAAACAAAATTCAATCCGAAATTAGAGGGAAGATTTTTTAAAATTTTAAAAAGTAAGGATATTAATCTGCAATTCAAATATGGAAAGAATTTTTTCCCGAAGGATGTTGTTGTTGAGATATATGATCTCACGGGAGTACTTATTTATTCCGAAAGAATAAATCTATGAGAAAGAGCATTGCTTTTTTTCTGTTTTTAATAATCAGTGGTTCTTTAAATTCAACTCTTTACTATGAAAGAATTTTTTTGGTCAGCACTGATTTTCAATTCCCGGTTGTTAAAATAGAGGCTGAAAAGGATAAAAAACCTGTGATGTTAATATTCGGGGGAATTCACGGTAATGAACCGGGAGCATATCTTACGGCGGAAAAGCTCACAGCCCTGAAATTAAAAAAGGGAACCGTAATCATTGTACCAAGAGTTAATTTTTATTCCATAATGAAAAATGTCAGAGGCTATTTCGGTGATATGAACCGTAAATTTGTCAAAGGGGAAGAGAAAAAGAAGAGAGACCCTGATTCAAAGATAGTTAGGATTTTAAAACAGCTTATGTCTGAAGCGGATATCTTTATAAATTTACACGATGCATGGGGATTTCACAAAAGATACCACAAAAACTTCGGTCAGTGCATAATTGTTGATGCCGCCGGAGTTTATTCCAAAAAATTTAACAGGAAAATAGACCTTGAAAAGATAGGCAAAGAGATTGTAAGAAAAGTTAATAAACAAATAAAAAATCCGAAGCATCTTTTTGCATTCTGGAATACTGAAACAGAAAAAAAGCATAAAGAGAAAAAACTTGAGGCTATGAAATTCACAGCCACCTTTTATGCCTATAAAGTTTACAATATTCCGGCTTTCGGTGTTGAGAGTTCAAAAAATATTAGATCCGATGAGCTAAAAGTTAAATACCACCTTTTGGTATTAAATGAACTCTTCAGGATTTTCGGAATAATCCCTGAGAATAAAATAACGCCCGAACTAAAGAAACCTGAATTTTATTATGCGAAAATTTTTAATTCAGAAGGAAATGAGTACATAGTCCCTGCTAAATCAACCTTATGGATTAGAAAGGGTGAAGAGATTTCCGTTTCTGAAATAGTTGGCAGCAGAAAATTCGGTTGGGCTTCCGATATTTTGGGCTGGGGCGGAGAAAATGACAGGAATAAAAAGTTTTCACCTATAAAGGAAACAGTCGTTTTAATAAAACATGATTATAAAAGGGTGGCAAAGTTTAAAATAAAACCATCCGTGAAAATTCCTTATGCGATTATAACCATTGATGGAAAACAGAGGAAAATCTCTGCCGGCGAAAGGTTAAGATTAAAAGAGAGTGATACCATAGTTTTAAGATCAGCACATCTTAATGGGAAAGAGCTTACCCTTGATTTTAAGGGATTTGCTCTTAAAAACAGAATTAACCGAGGAGATGACAGAAACATAAAAATAGCTTATAAAGAACTTCAACCTGAATTTTCCCTTTCTAAAAACGGAAAGATATATAAAGTTGAAGCAAAATTAAAAAGATTTCCGGAATTTTTCTTTATAGTCGAGTATGATTTATAAAATTTCGCAATTACAGTTTAAAAGCTTTAAAAATTTACATAACTCAGGTTTACATTTAGGCTCTATTTAAATAGTTGTAAATTTAATTACAGAGAATAGTTCGCTTGTGCCATAATTTCACTTTGTTTTAATTAATCCTGTAAATAATTCCTTATTATCATTTAGCTTTTTCTCATTCCCGTAAACACAGTAATAATTTTGGTTAAGAATATCTGAGATCATTTTTGAGAATCCTCTGATATCTTCAGGTGTTGTTGAAAGTATCGCTTTTTTCTCTTTTAAAAGCTCTTCTCTCTTAACTCCATTGTAATAATATGTAAGTGCCATATTACCTTTCTGCTGAGGATTAAGAGGCATTTCATATCTTGATAGTGTTCCTATTATATATCTTGTCATCAGCCTTTCTGTTGCCTTAAATTTCTTAATATAGTTGACAGATTCTTTATACTTTTTCAATGTTCTTTTAAGATGAGGGTCTCTGTATGAGGCAAAATAGGATAGCCCTGAAGATGAAAAACCTGCGAATCCTCCGTATGCTCCGCCTAACACTCTGATTTGGGTTTGTAAATAGTCCGTGGATAAGATTTGATTCAAAACCTTAAGTTTACCGGTATACCTGTATCCTAACTTTTTATAGTTGTATCCCTGAACAACATATTGAACTTTTGAAGCTGATGTGATTCCCTCATTTCTGTTGTTGAATTTGAATTTGTATTCATATGTTTTTCCTTCTCCTTCATGAAGCTCTTTAACAAAAGAAAGCGAAGCTTTTATAAATTTTTCTATATCTTTTTCAGAGCCTGAGACAGCAAATTCAACATTATTCCTTGAAAATAGAAGAGAAGCGACCTTTTTAAGACTTGTTATTATCTCATCGGCTTTTTTATCATAATTTTTGGAAAGCTCTGTCACAAACTTATAATAGCTTATTCCACCTGTAAGCTCTTCAATTTTGCCTCTTTTTGAGAAGTATGAGAATAATCTTGTCATTGCAAGACCAAGACCATTAAATTGAGTCATACTTTCAAGATTGGATTGTACTCTCATAAGAATCTGTTTCAATCTTTTCTTATCATCAATTTTGCTCTTTAATAATACCTCTTTTGCCAGTTCAAATCCTTTATCAATTTTATCATTCATTACTTTTGCGCTTACAATGAATTTTGGTAAAGGTTTATCGGGATCAAGATTCTTCAAATATGTGTTTATATAAGTACTAACTCCACCCGTGTTTATATTGATTTCAGTGCTCAATTGTCCGTATGAGTATTTTTCTGTATTTAAAAGCCCCAAAACATCCGAAAGTAATTGGGCATATGGTATTAAATTTTGAGGAACTTTCCTTAAATCAAAAAGGATCTTCCCGTAAACAATACCGCTCGTAAAAGCAGGGTAGGTTAAATAGTTTACTCCGTTTTTTGTAATCTTTTTGATAGCATAATAATCGTCTCTCGGTTTTATGTTCTTTAATGAGAGCAATGGGATGGTTTTTAAGGCTTCGGGAGAATCCGGTCTTTTCTGATACTCTTTCAATTCCTTTGTTTCTTTTACAAGTTTATTAATCTGTTCAGGGCTCATCTTATCTTTTATAGCTTTTAATTTTAAATTTAATTTTTCAATATTCCTCTCCATTAATCCCGGTTCAGGTTTTAAAACTGTTAAAAGAGTGTGAGGATTTTTTATCAGATTTTCTCTAATTAGATTTTCAAAATAATTTGTATTTAACTGGTTCTTTATATAATTAATCTCTTTATCGTATGAAGCTGTTAAAAAGGGGTCATTTTTAAACATCCATCCCTGAAGCATTTTCATTCCTAAGATTAAACCTTTGTATCCACTTTTTGGTTCTCTTAATCTGAATTCATATCTATTGATGAGTCCTTTCAAAACCTTTTTATTAATACCTTTTTGTGCAACATTGTTTAAAACATTATAAACAATTTCCTTAAATTTATCAGCATCCTCGAGATTTGCATTTTTAACTGTTATTGTAAAGACAGTTTGTTTTCTACTATCATCAAAACGGGCACTCACCTCCTTTCCTATTCCTTCTTTTCTCAAAGCTATTCTTATAGGAGCTGAGGGAAGGTTTACAAGATAATCGGCCAAAGTATCCATAGCCATATTGAGCTTTGTATCAATTCCCAGTCCTACGACTATACTGAGATTCAGGAATGTTTGATTTTTGATTTTGGCTGATTTTGGGGCAGGATAATTTTTTACTATTTTTTTAGGTGCTTTGAATGGTTTTTGAAGAGGGATAAAGGCATTCACATCGGTTTTGTCAAAATTTGAAAGATACTCATCATTTATAAACTTTAATTCTTTCAGAACATCATAGTCACCGTATAAATAAATATAACTGTTGGAAGGATGGTAAAATCTTTTATAAAATTTTATAAATCTCTGGTAGCTTAAATCCGGGATATAATCTGGATTTCCACCTGAATCAAAACCATATGTATTGTCAGGAAAGAGATTTCTGTTTATATAATATTCAAGGTATGCTTCAGGTGATGAATAAACACCTCTCATCTCATTGTATACGACTCCATTATATTTTAACGAATCATCCTTACTCTTTAATTCATAGTGCCAGCCTTCCTGTTTGAAAATTTTGGGTTCGTGTAAAACATTCGGGAAAAAGACTGCATCAAGGTAAACATGCATCAGATTAAAATAATCCTTATCATTTCTGCTTGATACAGGATACATTGTTTTATCACTGGCAGTCATTGCATTAAGAAAGGTTTTCAAAGAGCCTTTCATTAAAACATCAAACGGGCTTTTCACGGGAAAGTGCTTTGAGCCATTCAAAACAGAGTGTTCCAGAATATGAGGCATACCGCAGTCACAATCCGGGATTGTTTTAAATGATATCATAAAGGTTTTGTTATCATCATTTGTAATGATCTTAATGAGTTTTGCTCCGCTTTTTAGATGCTCAAAGAGTAATCCTTCAGCATTGTATTCTTTGATCTTTTGTTTTTTCAGCAATTTAAATCCATGGTAAACTTTTCCAATCTCAAGCTTTTTATTATTTGCAAAGCTAAAAGACAGGATAAGGAATAATAGAATTAAAAATACAATAAAACTTTTCTTCATTTAATCCTCCAAAAATAATTTAGTTATTAAATACGGTAAAACACATAAAATGTTACACTATTTTAAACTTTTTTTAAATTTTTTTGTATGAAAGAGTTCCTTAAAATTTTTGTTTTTGTTGACAAAGAGAGTAAAAATTCAAATAATATTTAACTAATTCGGAGGTGATTAATGATAAAGATTGATAATTCTGTTCAGGTTTCCACTGAGATTATGGCAGGTTTTACGACATTTTTAACTATGGCTTACATTATTTTTGTAAATCCTCAGATTCTTTCCAATGCGGGAATGAATAAAGTAGCCCTTTTAAGTGTGACATGCATAGTCACAGGTATTATAACTATTCTAACAGGGCTCTTTATAGATGCCCCCATAGCTATGGCACCGGGAATGGGATTAAATGCATACTTTGCTTATACTCTTGTGTTAAACAAAGGTATTAGCTGGGAAACAGCTCTGGGAATGGTTTTTGTATCAGGGCTACTATTTTTCTTTTTAACTTTAATTGGGATTAGAGAAAAGATTGTGGATGCGATTCCGAAAGAACTTTTAAATGCAATTGCTGTGGGAATCGGAATTTTTATAGCATTTATAGGCTTACAGAACATGAAATTAATTGTGGGAAATCCTGTGACTCTCGTTACAGCCGGTAAAATAGAAACCCCAACTTTGATTTCTCTTATAACACTGTTTTTAATAGTTATTCTCTATATTAAGAGAGTAAAGGGTGCTCTACTTATCGGAATTGTTTTTGCAACCATAGTTTCTGCTATTTTCGGTTATGTGAAACTCCCCCGTAATATAGTAAGTTTTGATATTAATATCAAACCTGTTTTTCTTAAGTTGAATATTAAAGATGCATTAAAGCTCAGTCTTTTTGCTCCGATCTTTTCTCTGATGTTTATTGATATGTTTGACAGTATTGGTTCACTTCTTGCTCTTGGAAAAGAAGCCAATATGATAGATAAAGATGGCAAAATGAAAAAGATTGCTCCGCTTTTAACCATGGATGCTGTTGCCACAATGTTCGGGGCATTGATGGGGACATCCACAACAACAACTTATATTGAATCTGCAGCAGGTATAGAGAGTGGAGGAAGAACCGGTTTGACATCTGTTGTGACGGGTTTGCTATTTCTTTTTTCACTGATTTTTGTTCCTGTTTTGTCTATAGTTCCTTCAATAGCAACAGCCCCGGCACTTGTAATGGTGGGATTTTTAATGATGAAAAATGTGAAAAACATAGATTTTAAAAATCTTGAAATTGGTTTTCCATCTTTCGTAATTATGATAATGATAGGTTTAAGCTATAGTATAAGTACGGGACTTGCCTTTGGGTTTTTAAGTTATACTTTTATAATGATTTTCAGAGGAAAGATTAAAAATATAAATCTTACAATGTGGATAATTGCCGCGCTTTCGGTGCTTTTTCTCATTTTATAGATATTTGAAAAAGATATTTTTATTGTGGATATTTCCCTTTTCATATATAATAGAATGTTAAAAAGTAAGGAGTTATTAAATTATAAAAAAGAAACAATACCTTTTTTTAGCGGATATAATCCTGGTTTTCCTGACCTCGGTATTTATTTATGTTTTGAGAAGACATATTGAGCTGATTTTTCTTTCCGTATTTCTATTTGGGATAATTTTCTTTGTGTTTAGAGGAGAGAAAGAGGAGCTTAAGAATATTTTGATTGCTTTTTTTGTTGCCTTAACCTGGAGTACCCTGGGAAGAGATTATTATGGTTACAATTATGATTTTACAACTGTGTACGGTGTCTCATTTATGCCTCTATTTTCCTGGACTCTGGGACTTTACCTTCTTTTTGTTATTCATCTTTATCATGTGAAGTGGTTTAAGATTAAAAAAGGTTATCAGAAGTTTCTGGTCTTTGTTTTTATCTATTGGGTCTTGTTAATAGTGATGGAAACAATAGCTTTTCACCTTATAGGGATTAAAGATATAGCAAACATTAAATATAAGGGACTTCCTCTTTGTAATTGTATTCATGCTCCAACTTTTATGAAAATTGTATATTTTAGCCTTGGGATTGTGTATTTTATTCTGGTGAAGATTTTCAGAAAAAAATCATCAGAGAATTTTTATTTAAAGGAAAACTGAACTTTATTTTTCAAATCCTTCTGTTTTCTTAATCCTGTAAACCTTTTTTCTTGATGATTCATGGTAGGTTCTTGAGAGCATTTCTCCTATTAAACCCAGAGAAAAGAATTGAACTCCCATAAAAATTAAAAGCATTGATAGAAAAAGAAGGGGCCTTCCTGATATTCCAACCTTTTGAATTAGCCTGACATATGCAAGATACAATCCGATTAGGATCCCGGCTCCTCCCGTAACTGTTCCCAATAAACCGAAAATTTGCAATGGTTTGGTGGAATAGCTTGATAAAAACTTTACAGTCATAAGATCGAGAATAACTCTTATGGTTCTTGATATTCCGTATTTGCTCTTTCCGAATTTTCTCTCTCTGTGATTAACTTTCATTTCCCCGATTCTTCCACCCTCAATATATGCAAGTGCGGGAATAAACCTATGCTGTTCACCGTAAAGTTTTAAATCCTTGGCAATCTCTTTTCTGTAGGCTTTTAATGTGCATCCGTAATCATGTAATTTAACACCCGTAATCCAGGATATCAGTTTATTTGCTAAGATTGACGGGAGTTTTCTTGAAATGAAATGATCTTTTCTTTTGTATCTCCATCCGTTCACAAGATCAAGGCTCTTTTCCTTTAACTCTTTCACAAGAGCAGGGATATCGGAGGGATCATTTTGCAAATCACCGTCCATTGTTATCATAATTTCTCCCTCTGCAAAATCAAAGCCTGCGGCAAGAGCGGCGGTTTGTCCGAAATTTTTTCTGAAATCAATATACTTTACTCTCTGATCTTTTGCCCTCAATTCTTTTATTCTTTCAAGAGATTGATCTTCACTCCCGTCATTAACGAAAATAAGTTCAAAATCAGGTTCAAACTCTTCCATTGTTTTTAGTATTTCATCAAAAAGGATGGGAATGTTCTTTTCTTCATTGTACACGGGAACAATAATTGAAATTTTAGGGTTGTCCATTTGCTCCTCTTATGATTAAATCTTTACCATCATAATCAATAATTACTGTATCTCCATCCTTTATTGTACCTTTTAGTATTTCATAAGCAAGTCTATTCTGAATTTCTCTCTGAATAACCCTCTTTAAAGGCCTTGCTCCGAACTGGGGATCATAGCCTATTTCGGCAATATACTCTTTTGCCTTGTCACTAATTTTTAGCTTGAGTTTTTTATCTTCAAGAAGTTTCTGAAGTCTTTTGAGTTGAATATCCACAATCTTTAATATCATATCCTTTGTTAACGGATTGAATATTACGATATCATCTATTCTGTTTAAAAATTCAGGTTTAAAGTGTGCTTTTAACAATTTGTCAATCTCTTCTTCAAGTTTTTTTCTGTCATTGATAAAATCAATTATATATTGGGAGCCTATGTTGGATGTCATTATTATGACCGTGTTTCTGAAATCAACTGTTCTTCCCTTTGAATCGGTTAATCTTCCGTCATCAAGAATCTGCAAAAGTATATTGAATACATCGGGATGAGCCTTTTCGATTTCGTCCATTAAAATAACAGAGTAAGGTCTTCTTCTCACTTTTTCTGTCAATTGACCTCCCTCTTCATATCCGACATATCCCGGAGGTGCACCTATGAGCTTTGCTACAGAGTGCTTTTCCATATATTCGGACATATCTATTCTAATCATTGCTCTTTCATCATCAAATAAAAACTCCGCCAGAGATTTTGCGAGCTCTGTTTTACCAACACCGGTCGGCCCTAAAAATAGAAAGGAACCTATCGGTCTGTTGGGATCCTGCAATCCCGCTCTTGATCTTCTGATTGCATTGGCGATTACCCTGATGGCTTCATCCTGTCCCACAACTCTTTCGGAAAGTCTTTCCTCCATCTTAAGTAATTTCTCCCTTTCACCTTCAAGGAGTTTTGACACGGGAATTCCTGTCCACCTTGAAATGATTTCAGCTATATCCTCCTCGTCAATCTCCTCTTTGAGCATTCCTCCCTTTTCCTGTATCTCTTTTAATTCTTTATTCTTTTGCTCCAATTCCTGTTGTAGTTTGGGAATAATCCCGTATCTTATCTCAGCTATCTTATCAAGATTTCCCTCTCTTTCATATCTCTGTTCCAGGGTTTTCTTTTCCTCTATCTCTTTTTTAAGAAAGTTTATTTTTTCAATAATCTCTTTTTCTCTTTGCCACTGGGCTTTTAATACTTTGCTCTTATCTTTGAGTTCCGCAAGCTCTTTTTTGATTTTTTCCAATCTCTCTTTTGATGCTTCGTCTTTTTCCTTGGAAAGAGCCTGTTTTTCTATTTCAAGCTGGGTTATCTTTCTCTCTATTTCATCTATTTCCTGAGGCATTGAATCAATTTCTATTCTTAACTTTGCCGCAGCTTCATCTATGAGATCTATGGCTTTGTCAGGAAGTTTTCTGTCGGGAATATACCTATGGGATAAAACCGCAGCTGCAACGAGTGCTGAATCTTTTATCTTTATCCCATGGTGCACTTCATACTTTTCCTTTAATCCTCTTAAAATTGAGATCGTATCTTCAACAGTTGGTTCTGAGACATAAACAGGCTGAAATCTTCTTTCAAGAGCAGGATCTTTTTCGATGTATTTTTTATATTCATTGAGGGTTGTTGCTCCGATAGCTCTCAATTCCCCTCTTGCAAGTGATGGTTTTAAGATGTTTGAAGCATCCACCGCTCCCTCCGCTGAGCCTGCTCCGACTATTGTATGCATTTCATCTATAAACAATATTATCTGTCCTTCACTATCAACAATCTCTTTCACAACGGCTTTTAACCTGTCTTCAAACTCTCCTCTGAATTTTGCCCCCGCCAAAAGTGCTCCCATATCAAGGGCAATTATTCTTCTGTTTTTTAATGATTCTGGTACGTCTCCGTTAACTATTCTCTGAGCCAAACCTTCAACTATTGCTGTTTTCCCGACTCCCGGCTCTCCTATTAAAGCCGGATTGTTTTTCTTTTTTCTTGAAAGCACCTGAATAACTCTTCTTATTTCCTCATCTCTTCCGATCACCGGGTCAAGCTTTCCGGCTCTTGCCATCTCCGTAAGATCTTTTCCGAATTTTTCAAGAGCCTGAAATTTATCCTCCGGATTTTGATCCGTTACCCTGTGGGAACCTCTGATTTCCATTAAGGCCTGAAGAAATACCTGCTCCTTCACACCATTACTTTCAAGAATTTTTCCCGCTTCTGAACCTTTGTCTTTTAAAATTGAAAGAAAAAGATGTTCCGTTGAAACAAACTCATCTCCGAACTGCTTTATTTCTCCGAAGGAATTATTTAAAATTCTGTTTAATTTCTGGGAAAGATAGATGTCAGCCCCCTGAACTTTAGGGAGTGTATTAAGATAGTCTTTTAATTGGGAAACAATTTGAACTGGTTTTATCCCAATTTTTTCAAGTGTTTTGGGGACTATACTGTCTTCCTGAACCAAAAGTGCCGTTAAAAGGTGTTCAGGTAAAATTTCCTGATGCCCATAGTCCATAGCAAGACTCTGGGCATTCTGAATGGCCTCCTGTGCCTTTATTGTAAATTTGTCCAATCTCATTTTTACCTCCTGAAGATGGATTTTATCTTCATATATTATACACTATCACACTCTCTTTTTTCAAAAAAAGACCGAATTTTTTTTATGTAATTTTTTTCAATTCTCTGGTAAAATATATGACAATGTTAAAATGGATTGAAATAGATAGTAAGGCTCTTTTGCATAATTTAAGATTAATAAGATCCCTGGTAAAGGGGCAAACAAAAATAATTTTTATCGTAAAAGCCAATGCCTACGGACATGGAACAAAATCAGTGGTTGAAGTTGCGGAAAAGAGTGGTATGGTAGACTGGTATGGAGTAAACAGCCTTGAAGAGGCTATAGAGTTGAGAAAACTCGGAGTTAAAAAAAATATTATTTCCCTCGGTTACATAGAAAGAGATGAAATTGTAGATGGGATAAAAAATAAGGTAAGATTTACCGTATATAATCCCGAATATATAGTTGAGCTTGAGAAAAAGGCTAAGAAATTAAATAAAGAGGCATATTTTCATCTGAAACTTGAGACAGGGACAGGAAGGCAGGGAATAAATAAAAATGAATGGAAAAAGTTTAAAAAAATTTTTGACAAACTTGAATATGCAAAGTTTGAAGCTGTTTCCTCCCATTTTGCAAACATAGAGGATACAATTGATCACAGCTATGCTGATTATCAACTCAAAAGATTTAAAAGATTCTATGCTATGATAAAAAAGGATGGCTTTTCTCCTTTGAAGCATTTTTCCTGCTCTGCTTCAACACTTCTCTTCCCGGAAACCCATTTTGATTTTGTAAGAGTGGGAATCAGCGCTTATGGCTACTGGCCTTCAAATGAGACCCATCTATCCTTTCTTCTGAAATACAAAAATGAACTTGAACTTAGAAAAGTTTTATCCTTCTACACAAAAATCGCACAATTAAAAGAATTAAAAAAAGGAAGTTATATAAGCTATGGATTAACCTACAAAACAACTCAGAAGACTAAAGTTGCCATTTTGCCTGTCGGATATTATGATGGTATAGATAGAAAACTCTCAAACAGTGGCTACTTTCTTTTAAAAGGGGAAAGGGTTCCCATAAGAGGAAGGGTCTGTATGAATATAACTATTGTTGATGTTTCCCATATAAAAGTTCTCAGCCCGGAAGATAAGGTTACATTAATCGGAAAAGACGGAGAAGAGAGCTTAACAGCGGACAATTGGGCGCAGAATATAAACACAATAAATTATGAAGTTCTTGCGAGACTTCCAAAAGAGATACCGAGGATATTAATATGAATTATAAAAGAAAAATTTTTATCTTTTTTATAATTTTGGTAATAGCATTTCCTGCCTTTCCCGAAGAACAAAAAAATCCTGTTGATAGTATTTCCTTACACTTTTTAAGGAAGTATTTAAACAGTCAATTAAAAGGATTATATTTTGTCGCTTATATCGGAAAGACAAAAAATGGTGTTAGCGGGATAATACAGAGAAAATCAGATAGAATTGCTTTCCCCTTTTTTATCAATTTTTTAAAACCGGGTGATAGAAAAGAGAAAGATTATCCCAATAAATTTAAGGGTCTTCCTGCTAACAAATTAGAGGATGGTACTATTATTGTTAAAATTAATGATTTACTTGAAGTCGGGGTGAAAAAACCGATTAATGGATATGGCAATCCTGTGAATGTTCTTAAACTGCTTGATGTATCAACAGCTATAGAGAAGGCTTCAAAATGACAAGAAAAAGATTTAGCTTTGTCGTTTTAGTCTTTCTGTTTTTATTATTCATAATTTTATTATCATGGGATTTTTTCTATAGTAAATTATTTTTAGAACCAAAGATAGAGAAATTAAGAGGTTCAAATATTCTTTTGATTACGGTTGACGGACTTAACGGTAACTATTTTAATGATACTATTTTCCCTCAAGAGCTGTCAAAAAATAGAATTTTTTTTGAAAATTGCATAACCCCTTCTATCCAGGAGCTCCCATTTTATATTTCTCTCTTTTCTTCGGAATATCCTATCCATCATCATTTTTTGGATAATCTTTCAGGAAAAGTTAAGGGAGTCTTCCCTTCCATGGAAAGATTTAAAAAAAATAATTATACAACAGCTGCATTTATCTCCAATATATTTTTATCTAAGTTTACCGGTCTTTCTCAATCTTTTGATTTTTATTTTGATACATTTGATGTAAAGAGAAAAAAGATAAAAAGAGTTTTCATTGATGCTGAGTATTTGACGGACAGTCTTATTTCCTGGTTAAAAAGGGAGAGAAAGTTTCCATTCTTTATATGGGTGAATTATTCTGATCTTGATAATCTCATTCTTGATAAGAGAGAAAAAGATATTGAAGTGATTAAAGCAGTATATCAAAAAAAGGTGCAATACATAGAGAGAAATATTTTAAAAATAATGAATTTTTTGAAAGATGAACAGCTGATAGGGGATACTCTTGTTGTTATAGCGTCCTCCAAATCTTTTCCTTTAAGAAAGAATAATGTTTATTCTGATTTAATAAATCCGGAGAGCGTGAAAGCTCCCGTCTTTTTTTATATCCCGAAATTAGAAAACATGAATAGGTTAAAAGTAAGAAATAAGGTATCTTCTCTGGATATTATGCCCACATTAATTGATGTATTGCTTGGGGAAGGCCTTGACAAAGTTGATGGAATAAGCTTTAAGAGAGCTTTATACGGGGGAAAAATTTCAAAAAAGAGGGCAATAATTTCTTTTAATTATTATCCTAAATATCATCTTGAGGCTGATTCGGAAGTTTATTATTCCGATGGAAAAACTGTCTTTTATAAAAGGTTTGACGGTAAGTCATTTTTAATCAAGGGAGAGAAAAAATTTAAAGTAACGGAGAAATTGAAAAAGAAAGAAGAGGAAAAAATTTTAAAATTAAAGAGAACGAAGAGAGAAAAAATTGAAAATATAGTTTTGGATCCAGCTATTTTGAAAAGATTTTCAGACATCGGGATACTTCCTCCTCTTATTTTTAAAAACTCAAGAAAATTCTTAATAAGTAAAGCAAAAAATTTCTTTCTCTCTCAGAGATATTTTTTTAATGGCTTTAATGAAAAAGCTTACAGAATAATAAATGATTCTGACCTTTTTGAAGCAAAATATTTAAAAGCAATAATTTTATTAAAAAGAGGATATTATCAATTAGCAATAGGAACTTTAAAAGAACTTATTGATAAGTTTCCTTACAATAATCTTTTTCTTTCAAAGGTTAAATTTGCCTACATAAACTCAGGTGAAATTGAAAAAGGTGTTGTATTTTTTGAACAAATAGTAACTAAATATCCGAATAATGCTGCTGTTTTAAATCAATTGGGAGATCTCTATTTTATCAAAGGTGATTATAAGAAAGCGGAAGAATATTTCAATCTATCCGTAAAGATATCACCTCAAAATTATTACTCCTATTTTAAAATAGGGGTAATTAATATTAGAAAAAATAATATTGAATATGCAAAAGAAAACCTCATAAAAGCTCTTGAATCTGGGAATAATATTGAAGATCTCTACTATTATCTCGGGGTAATTGCAAAGAGAGAAGGAAATTTAAAATTAGCTTTAAGGTATTTTAAGAGAGAAGTGAGCTTATTTCCGGAGAATTTTAAAGTTTATAGGAATCTTGCTGAGATTTATAAAGAATTGAGCCAGTATGAAAAGGAAATTTATTATCTTAAGCTTATTATAAATTATAAACCTGAATCTGTTGAGCCCTATTTTGAACTTGCTAAGGCCTACCTTTTATTGAATCGGAATTTAAGTGAAACAGTGCCCCTTGTGTTAAAAGGAATACAGAATTGTAAGGATGTGAAAAAACTTCCTGAGGCATATATGCTCCTATCGGATATTTATAAATTTCTTGGTGATGGTAAAAAGGCTCTGTACTATAAAAAATTATCGGTTAAGATAAAAAAATACGGACTTGGTAAGTCTCCGGTTTTTTAACTCTTTCTTGATTTTATCATAGTATTAGATTAAAATTAAAAAATGAAAAAAATAATTTTTGTTTTATTTTTAATCACATTGTTTGTTTCCATTACTTCGGGAGCTAATCTGAATTTTCTTTTTTCGTCCAATATGGTAGTTCACAGCGATGAGGATTATAAGAGTCTTTACGGAACAATGGCTTATGGATGGGATACGGGTGTAAGCTTTGAACCGATTTTAGGTGCAGATATAGGGATAAAGTTCGGGCAATCCTATGATACGGGATTTCTTTCATACACAAAGGAGAATATATCTCTTAATAAGAATATTATTACCGCATTTTTAGATGTTTATCCGCTCACTCTGTTTATGAATGATTTTTATTTTTATCTTGAGCCTTTTTTTGTTATGGAAACAGATATTATCATGTATAAAGAGAAAACTCCTCTGGGAGAGTTTTCCGGGAACAAAGCTCTTTTTTCATTTGGCGGGGGAATATGTTTAAATCTGAAAAGAAAGATTAAATTACTCTTTTCTGCAAAATATAGAAATTTAAGCCCGGTCTCTCCCGCGATTGGTAGGGAGATTAATACAGAAGGATTAATTATTGAAGCCAGTTTAAGACTAACAGTCTTTAAGCTATGAAAGGGTTTGATATAATTAATCTTGAGGAATGTTCCTCTTCAAATACTTATTTAAAAGATAGAGTTGATTTTTATCTGCCTTATACTGTTGTCAGATGCATAAAGCAAACAGAGGGAAGGGGAAGATGGGGAAGAAGATGGTTTTCCATGAAGGATAAAAGCCTCACTTTTAGTATACTCTTTGCTATCAGAGAAAGTGAGGAGTATATCTATTATCCTCTAATAATTGTTTTATCATTAATAAAACTTTTGGAAATCCATTCCTTTAATCCCTTTTTTTTGTGGCCCAATGATATTTATATCAGTAATAGAAAACTTATAGGAATATTAAATGAGAGTATTACGAGAGGGAGTAATAGCTTTTTGATTTCGGGGATTGGTATTAATGTAAATCAAGAGGAGGAGGATTTCCCCCAGCCCATAAAGGATACAGCTATTTCGCTGCGGATGATAAGCGGAAAAATTTTTAACCTTGAAAAAATACTTAATGAGTTCTTAAACAAATTGTCTTTTTATATAAAAAATAGATTATCATTGGACTCTATAAATAAAGTTTTAAAGGAAAATTCTCTTATTAAGGAAAATGAGGAGATTGTAGTAAAGTTAAGAGATAGGACAATTTCAGGGGTCTTTAAAGGATACACCAGGGATTTTAAACTGAAACTTTTAGTTGGAGAAAAAATCATGGAGTTTTACAATGGAGATGTTTTGAGGGTAGCAAATGCTGGTGATTGATATAGGGAATTCAAATGTAAAAATGGGATTTTTTGAATCCGATATTTCAAGTTTGAAAGTTGAGGTTTTCAATAGTGTTGAGGATATTCCGGAACTTAATATTGATTATATTGTTTATTCAAGCGTTTCACCTTCAAAAGAAAAGGAGCTTTTCACGAAAATAAAAGCTGAAACAATTGAGGAAATAAATCCAATGGGTATAAAATTCATGAAGTTTGAATATACTCCCATCTTCTCCCTGGGCAGGGATAGAGTTGCCGTGGCATACGGAGGTTTTAAACTTTATGGTGGAGATTCCCTGATAGTAGATTTCGGAACGGCAATTACCTTTGATTTTGTAGATGGAAACGGAGTTTTCAGAGGAGGGGTGATTTTACCCGGACCTCAGACAATTTTGGATTGTTTGAAATTGAAAACCGAAAAGGTAAAGGTTAATATTTTTAATTCTCTGACCGAATTTGGGAATAGTACCGCTGAATCTGTAAATTCAGCTATTACAAATGCCATTTTGGGAATAATTGAGAGATTGTATAAAAAAAGCAAAGCTAAAAGAGTGATAGTTACAGGGGGATATTTTTCACTCTTTGAGAATTTTTTAAAAGGATTTGATATTGTTTATGATAAATGGCTTGTTTTAAAGGGGCTCTATTTTTATGGGAAAAGGCAAAAACAATAACTATTTTTATGCAATTGCCTATGAATTTTTAAGTAGAACAAAGAGAAGCTATTTTTTAACACCACTTGAAATTGATTTGATTTTAAAATGGCAAAAGGAAAGGATACCCTTATCTGTTGTGCTTAAAGGATTAAAGGCAGGCTTTAAAAAAAGTGGTAGAAAGAAAACACTCCTCTATTTTAAAGGTTTTGTTGAAAGGGAATATAAGAATTTTTCAAAAGCATTTGTAGGTAAAAAGAGAGCAACAAAGGTAGAAGAAAATGAAAGAAATAATGAGCTATTGGATTTAATAGAGCTAATAAAAGATGATGATTTTAAAAATTTGTATGAGGATTTTTTTTCAAAAGAAAGAAGTTATCAGGAACGGGAAGATTTTGACAGAACAATTGATAATAAAATTATTGAAATATTTGGTTCGGAAATGGATAAGTACAGAGATGAATGGGAGAAAAAATTTTCATTTATACGGGTTGATGAAGAGACAAAACTATCCCTTGTAAAAAAATATCTCATAGTTAAAAAGAGAGAAGAACTCAGGCTTTTCTCTGTTTTGATTTAAAGAAGAAGAGATTTTGGACTTAAAAGAGTGGGCTTGAATATTTAAAAAAATTTAGATAAACTTTCCGATGGGAGAAAATCATAAAAGATTTGGGACCTTTGACGGGGTCTTTGTCCCTACAATATTAACCATTATTGGTGTCATCCTATATCTTAGATTAGGTTGGGTTGTAGGTCATGTGGGGCTTTTGGGAGCCTTCCTAATTATAATTCTTGCCCATATTTCAACAATAACCACAGGGCTTGCGATGGCTTCAATGACCACGAATGTAAAAATAGGGGACGGGGGATTTTACTCAATATTGTCAAGATCTCTGGGGCTTGAAATAGGAGGTGCAATCGGGATTTCTCTTTATATATCTCAAACCTTATCCATTGCACTCTACATAATAGGTTTTACTGAAATATGGGTCAGTCTTTTCCCTCAACATCCGGCTAAATTGGTTTCATCTGTTGTCCTTCTTTTAATTCTCATACTTTCCATAGTCAATGCAAAGATAGCCATAAAATCACAGTATATAATTTTGACAATAATCGCTCTCTCCTTAATTTCTTTTTTTATGGGAGAGAAGGATACAAGTGTTCATATTGTTTTATGGAACGCACATCCATCGCTTTCTTTTTGGGAAGTCTTTGCCGTCTTTTTCCCTGCGGTAACAGGTATAAGTGCGGGAGCTGCACTTTCAGGAGAGCTTAAAGATCCAAGGAAAAATATCCCCATTGGAATGCTATTTGCGATAGGCATAGGTTTTTTTATTTATATCGCCGTAGCTTTGTGGCTTGGAATATCAGCCACCCCTTCACATCTTTTGAGTGATAATCTTATTTTTGAAAAAATCGCAAGATGGAGATGGCCTGTTATCGGAGGAATAATGGGAGCTACACTATCTTCTGCCATAGGAAGTATTTTAGGAGCTCCGAGAATTCTTATGGCTCTTGGTCAGGATAGGGTTATACCTTTTTACAAAATATGGGCATGGAGAAGTAAAAACGGTGAACCGCGATATTCCCTTCTTTTTACAGCAATAATCGTTGAAGTGAGTATACTTCTCTGGGATTTGAACTCCATTGCTCCTCTTCTTACAATGTTTTTCCTTATTACCTATAGTATGATTAATCTTGCAACCTATATTGAAAAAACAATAGGAATTACCTCTTTCAGACCAAGCTTCAAAATTCCTTCTGTTATCACTCTTATCGGAGGGGTCTGGTGTCTTCTTACGATGTTTTTGATAGATAGTCTTTTTGCTGCGATTTCCATAGTGTTAATTGCTATCTTTTATGTGATTCAGGTCAAAAGAGGACATAAAACTCTCTGGGGAGATGTTAGAGGTGCTATGTTTACAGCTGTGGCCGAATGGGCTCTTAAAGTTTCTGCGAAGATGCCAAAAACTCCGAAAAACTGGAAACCAAATTTAATGATTCCGGTTGAAGATCCGAAAAAGTGGGAAGGAATAATGAGATTTGTAAAGGATATAGTTTATCCTAAAGGAACATTGAGAGTTTTTTCAATTAAAGCTTATGAAAGAGAGCTACCTTTAAGAATTTCTCATTTAATTGATTTTTTCTTTAAGCATGGTGAAAGAGATGAAAGAGATTTTAGAGTCAAAGGAGTTAAAGAACTAAAAAAAGAGTTAGCTCAACTTGTTGAGCCGATAAAAAAGGAAGGTATTTTTACCACTGCAATGGTTATTGAATCTGAGAATTTTCTTGAAGGAATAAATATTGTGACTCAGGTTATGAAAGGAATGTTTTTCCCTCCTAATATTATGTTTTTAACAATGAGTGAGGATAAGAGAAAAGATGATAGACTTGAGCAGCTTATAGCTATAGCAATAAAGGAAAGTATTGGTTTGCTTATTCTTGGTTTGAATAAAAGTGTAATGTTTAAGAACAAAAAAGTTGTTAATTTATGGATTAGAGATAAGAGTCCAAATCAAAACCTTGCCACACTTGTCTCTCTTGAGATTTTTAAGGAATGGGGAAAGTTAAGATTGATAAGAGTAACTGATAGTGAGGAAAAACTTGAGTTTGAAAGGGATGATTTGAAAAGAATTGTTGAAGAGCAGAGGCTACCTCTGAAATCAGAATTGGTTGTTATGGTTGGAACTTTTTGGGAAAGACTGAATGACACTCCTCCAGCTGATATAAATATTTTCGGAATCTCAGGAGAGATGCGTGTGGAGAATATGCACAGGATAGTTGAGCTTACGGGAACCACCTGTCTCTTTGCGAAAGGAGCGGGAGATGAAGAGCTCTCCTGTTAGAGAATGCCATTATTAGCATTGAGCCATGAGCATTGAGCTCTGAGCTAAGTCGTGAATAGTGAATAGTGAATTGTTAATCGGAGCGGTCGGTGTTCTGTTCATTGCTGTTTATTGTTGTTTGTAAATTCTCTTTTATTAAATTTATTTTAAAAGAAAATAACCGGTTACAACTCATCAGAGACTTTCCTTGTGATAGCTCATGGCTCAACGCTCAATGCTCAAAGCTCAATGCTATCTCGCTGAATTGCCCCTACGAGCTACCCTTCCGATTCACAATTCCCCGTAAAAATTAAAAACAATGAACCAAACACAAAAAACTCCGATTCACCATTCACAATTCACCATTCACAATCTTCCTTATCTCCTCTTCTGATCTTTTGGAAAATATGCTTTCCGGTCCTCCCGCTTTTATCGATTTTTTGAAATATTTAATGGCTTTTTTGTATTCACCTTTGTGTTTCAGGATTATACCGAAGTGGTAGAAAATATCAGAATAAGAATAAATTTTTTTCTCTATTCTGCTTTTCTTTTTAAAAAAAACACACCATAAGGGAATTAATTCTTCATAAATTTTTATAGCCTCACTATAATTTCCTTTGCAGTATCTTATTCAGCCTATTGTTTCTTCATAACGATTTTTTTCTTCCTCCTTTATTGATGCGGGACAATCTTCCTTGATTTGTTTATAAAAATATCCGTATTTTTCCAACGATTTTTTTGCTTCATTAAAATTTTTCTTTTCCAGGTGTAGATTTATCAATAATCTATAAGCTTTTATTATTCTAATAATATCATCCTTGTTAAGGATAACCGCTTTGTATAAATTCTCAATGGCTTTA
>JALVQI010000233.1 GCA_027031485.1 Candidatus Aminicenantota bacterium
ATGATTTTGAATTAATTAATAAACATTTAAATAAAAAAAATAACTCTGATTCTGAGGTGCGCTAAATATGATTATAATAAATTATAATAATTTTATTTCGGTAAGATTTAATTTTGATGAAAAACGGAAAACGGGATTACCCCTGAAAATCGGATAAGAAATAGAAAGGAAGTGGAAAAAGAATGAAAATATAAAAATTTTTTCCTATCAGGATAAAAAACGTTTCTAATAAATATTATTAAAGGAATATCTATAAAAGAACAGCCTTTCAGGATGTTTTATCTTGATTTTACTCTTCCAATATTTAAATCAAGAGTTCCTTGTTCCGTTTTTATTATATACACAAAATAAAGCTCCTGCTTTGTTCCTATTTTTGCTATCGTTGGTTCTCCAACACCTAATATATTTTCCTTTTTAGCTGAAAATCCATCTCCCTTCAAAACAATAACAGGTTTCTCCCAGGAATCTTTTTCCGAAAATTTTCCTCCTTTCCACTTTGATTTTAATATTTCAATTTCTCTTCTGAAATATAAAAATTTCCCATCAAAAAAAGGTTGAGCTTCCAAATAGGTTTGAGAGCTTATTGGTGGTGGAATTTTAATTGATTCATTCCATCTTTCGCTCAGGATCCCAAAATTGGTATTTGTACAGAAAAGGTCTTTTCTGTTATTTTCATCATCATAAAATACAAATATTTTACCATTGTTAGATTTCCAGTGATGGGGATTACCCTGATGTCCTTCATAGGGGTTTCCTATTGTTTTTGCATTAAACTCTTTTAAAAGGATTTTATTTTCATTTTTTACAAATCTACCCAAAATTATTTTTTTACCTAATTTTACTTTCAATGCATATAAATCCCCATGAGTTGATTCGCTCTCCTCTATTAAAGGATTATCAAAAGCAAATAATAAAATGTTATTATTTGTTTCTGAAAAGAGAGCAGGGCCAAAAGCCGAAATACATCCGTCGCTTCCGGCAAAATAAATGGGGAAAGGTTCTTTAAAGGAGCCATCTTTTTGTCTTCTAAAACCGTAAAGAGAGTTTGGGGGGACGGGAAAAGGTGGATTATAAAAATTTAAGGATGGGCATTCATTCTTTATAGTTCCGTCGGATAAAACTCTTTCAGCGCCAGGCATATCGGGCCTGTAGGGAGCATCAACAGGACCGATAACCTTTTTACAAAGTTCATTATCAGGATCTCCTGAGATTATACAATCTATTGGTACAGGTAAATATTGTATAAAAAGCCACTGACCATCAGATGAAACAGCAACTCCATCTTCCCATCCTTTAGTGTTAACCAATCCTTCAACTGCTTCAGGTTGATTCCAGTTTTCATCCACATAGGATAAAACGACAGCTGTCTTTGAAGATTTTACATTGGTGTGCTTTATAGATGACACAATTTTGTACTCCCCTGTTCCATCCGCAGTTATTGTTGCTTTAAACTCATTTTTGGAAATTTTTTTGAGTTGACCTATTTCCCCTCTGTTGGAGTAAATGTTTAAATCATTAACTTCAATATCAAGATTTTCATTGTTTTCTGCTTTTATAATAACTTCAAAGGAGGAAGATTCGGGAAGTCTGTGAAAGTTAATGAGTAATTTTGTATTTTTATATTTTTCATCGGACGTTTTATCCTTTGTTATGTCTCTTTTGCAGCTTATTAATAATAAAATAATTGTGAGATATAAGAAAATTTCTCTCATTCTTACCTCTATAAAGTCTTATAGCATTATTTGTTAAAATGGTCAATTTCGTTTTCTCTCAAGATGGTTTTGAAAAATTTTTTATAATATTTTAAAATTAAGCTTAAATTTAACTGAAGGAGAGGAAAATGGAGAATAAAAGAGGAGGCTGGGGCTCTAAAATAGCCTTCATTTTTGCTGCGGCAGGCTCAGCTGTCGGTCTCGGTAATATCTGGAGATTTCCCTATCAAACAGGAATGAATGGTGGAGCTGCCTTTGTCTTTGTTTATTTGTTGGCAGCTTTCCTTATAGGTTTAGTTGTTTTTTTAGCTGAAGTTTCAATGGGAAGAAGGACCAAAAAGAATCCTGTGGGAGCATTTAAACAATTGAAACCTAACAGTCCCTGGTTTTTAGTTGGAATACTCGGAGTTTTTACGGCTGTAATGATCCTCTCCTATTACGGAGTAATTGCGGGATGGACTGTTGGTTATGCTTTTAAAGCTTTAAAGGGAGATTTTTCTCAAAAACTGACTGAAAGTATGGTTCAAAATATGTTTGCAGGCTTTTCTTCAAACATAGGTTTGAATTTAATCCTATTTTCCGTTTTTATCCTGATGACAGTTTTAGTAGTTTCATTTGGAATTAAGGGAGGAATCGAAAAATTAACAAAGGTTTTAATGCCTTTACTTTTTTTAATTTTGATATATCTTGCAGCCAAAGCAGTTCTCTTTGAAGGCGCAGCAAAAGGATTAAGCTTTTATCTTAAACCAGATTTTTCTAAAATCAATTCCAAGGTAATTCTCTTTGCAATTACTCAAGCCTTCTTTTCTCTTTCTTTGGGAATGGGGACAATAATGACATATGGTAGCTATATATCTGATGAAGATTTTTTGCCTTCATCTGCTCTATGGGTTGT
Source organism: Candidatus Aminicenantota bacterium (assembly GCA_027031485.1). GTDB lineage: Bacteria > Acidobacteriota > Aminicenantia > JAMOAD01 > JAMOAD01 > JALXDT01. The sequence goes on from JALVQI010000233.1 coordinate 2,608, forward strand.
TTCTCTTGATACTGTTGTCGCAATAATGGCAGGTCTTGTAATCTTCCCCACTCTTTTCACAATCCCAGGAATGAGCCCTCAACAGGGACCTGCTCTTGTTTTTATTGTTCTCCCTGTTGTATTTTCTAAGATTCCGGGAGGAGCATTCTTCGGTTTTCTGTTCTTTCTTCTTCTTGTGATAGCGGCTTTAACATCAACAATTTCTCTCTTAGAAGTTCCTGTTGCTTATCTTATAGATGAAAAAAAGTGGAGAAGAAAAAAGGCTGCACTTGTTGTTGGAATGCTTGCTTTTATGGCAGGTATTCCTTCAATCTTAGCCAATGTTAAAGGCTCTTATTTCTCAAAATTACCCCTTGTGAAAGAAGATTTTCTCACCTTAATGGACTTTTTGTGGGGAAATCTTTCTCTAATCTTCGGAGGTCTTCTTATTACTATATTTGTGGCCTATGTATGGGGTGCCGACAGTGCAGTCAAGGAAATTACAAAGAATGGAAGAAAATTCAAATTTGCCGGAATATGGAAACTTTTTATTAAATACATAGTGCCTGCTATTCTTTTTGTTATCCTTTTATCAAGAATAGTATAAAAAATAAAGAGGTGAAAGATGAAAAAAATATTTGTGTTCACTTTCTTATCAGTTTTTCTTTTTCTCTCTTATATCTTATCAGCTCAAACAAATTTTAATACAGACTGTTACCAAAAGTATAAAAAATGTATTGAAGAGAATGAAAAAGCTCAAATCCCATGTTCCTATGAGTTCTGCAGTTTTGAAGAGTGTATTTGCAAAGAAATGACTGTTACTAATCCCATGACACATATGGATGATACTGACCCGGGAGCATGGGGGACCGCAATAACCGTGTGCTCTCCCTGGACTGATCTTATATCACAATGTGTTGAAGAGAATTACGGAAAAGCTAAGAGCAGAAGTATTAAGAATAAGATAAAAAACAGGATAGAGGTTTTAATAAGCAAGCTCGAAAAGGTAAGAGACAAAATCAAATTGAGAAAAACAAGAGGAACACAAAGTAAAAAGGTGTTAAAGAAGATTGATTATCAAATAAAATCTTTAAAAAGAATTCTGAAGAAAAGATAGTAAAGCCTTGAAATTATAAAGAAACACTCATAAAATTGACAAAATTCATAATTAAGTTTACAATAATGAGCTAATGAATATTGCAATACTTGTTTTTTATTTTATTCTTCTTTTAATACTTTCTGTCTTTGGTGCGCATAGATACTATTTGCTTTATTTATACCGAAAACATAAGGATAATGTAAGAAAGCCCAAAGCTGAGTTCAAAGAATTACCCGGGGTTACAGTTCAACTTCCTCTTTATAATGAAATGTATGTTGCCGAAAGGTTAATTAACGCTGTTTGCAAATTCGATTATCCTAAGGATAAGCTTGAGATTCAGGTTTTAGACGATTCCACGGACGAAACAAAGGAACTTGTTGCAAGGGTTGTTGAAAGGTTCAAAGAACAGGGGTTTGACATTAAGCATATTCATAGAGAAGATAGAGAAGGCTACAAGGCAGGAGCACTGGAAAATGGGATGAAGTTAGCAAAATATGAGTATTTTGCCATATTTGATGCAGATTTTATTCCCCCTCCGGATTTTTTGAAAAAGACAATTCACTATTTTACAGATCCAAAAGTAGGAATGGTTCAAATAAGGTGGGGACATATAAACAGGAATTACTCTCTTTTAACAGAGGTTCAATCCATTCTTCTTGATGGACATTTTGTTCTTGAACATACCGTAAGAAACAGATCCGGTAGGTTTTTTAATTTTAATGGAACAGGTGGGATATGGAGAAAACAGGCAATCATTGATGGTGGGGGATGGCAGCATGATACTTTAACGGAGGATCTTGATCTTAGCTATAGAGTACAAATGAAAGGCTGGGAGTTTGTTTATGTTCCGGATATGATTTCACCGGCTGAATTGCCAGTAAGCATTAAAGCATTTAAAACCCAACAACATCGCTGGGCAAAGGGTGCAATACAAACAGGGAAAAAACTCATGCCTAAAATTTTGAAATCAAATCTCCCCTTAAAAATAAAAATCGAAGCGTTTTTTCATCTCTGTGCAAACATTGCATATCTTTTTATGATTCCCCTTTCTATTGCTATATTCCCAACTGTTATAATAAGAAGAAACCTTAATTGGGATCAAATGATCCTGATAGATATTCCCTTTTTATTGCTTGCTACTTTCTCATTTTCAAGCTTTTACTTTTTTGCTCAGAAGGAAGTTTTAAAAAAATGGAGCAGCAAGATTAAGTATCTACCTTTTGTCTCAGCTATAGGAATTGGCCTTTCAATAAACAATGCTGTTGCTGTATGGCAGGGCTTGGTAAATAAAAAGTCTGAATTTGTTAGGACTCCGAAATATGGAATAAAGAGAGCTGATGAAACCATAACAAATAAAAAGTATAAAGCCAAAATGGGATATTTACCTTTTATAGAACTCCTTTTCGGGATTTATTTCACCATAACGGTGATAGTGTCAATTCAAAGAGGTATATATTTAACTATTCCATTTTTACTTATTTTCCAGTTTGGATATCTTTATATGGCTCTTTTGTCCTTTTCTGAGGATATTAAACAATTCTTTGCAAGAAAAAAAAGTTTAAAATTAGCAAAATAGAGGAGGGAGTATGCCCGAAATTTACCTGGACGGAGAACTTTTTCAGTTTAAAGGAGACTTAAGTAAATGGGATGAGTTGCTTCAAGAAATATATAAGAAAGCGGGGAGTCAGCTTAGGGGAATAGCTAAAATTATAGGAGATGGAGAGGATATAACATCAATAATTTCAGGAACAGCTTTTAAAAAAACACCGGAAGAATTACAGAAGATAGAAATAACAACAAGAAAAATTTCCGATATAGCAGAAAGTGGAATTGAGAATGTAAAAAAATTCATACCTGATCTTTTAAAAATTTTAAAAGGAGCCTCGGAATTTTTAAGAACAGGGGAGAAAGGAAAAAAAGATCAGGCAATAAGTGGAGGGCTTGAAGGAATAAAACTTATTATTACTCTTTTCATCAATCTCCATAATCTTTATAAATTTGATCTTAATACTATTAAACTTAACGATGGTTCAACTGTTTCTGAAAAGTTTGAAGCCCTGAACAGGGTTTTTGAAATGTTTAATAATGCTCAAAAAAAACAAGATGATATAGAAGCTGCTGATATTATAGAATATGAATTAATTCCTTTGATAGAAAGTTTTAAAGATGTCTTCGAACAAATAAGAAAAATAATAGAACAGGATAAAAAGATTAATTAATAGAAAAAATCTTTTAATGTATTCCACTTCTCAAAGACTTATAGAGCCATTTGACTATAGAGGTTTCTGGACTGTTTTGAAAAGAGAAAAACATGAAGATAGGAGGGAAGAGCTTTTAGAACTTATCAGAAAACTCAACAATGATGGATTTTCCGGAGGTTTGATTAAAGTTCCCTTTGTCTTTAATGAGCATTCTGTTCTTAAAATCAAGGGAGAGACTTTTTTGTTTCATCGGGATCTGAAAGGAGATAAAAGAGAGGAATATAAATTTAGAAAAAAACCATCTGTTGCATTTTCCTTCTTTTCTTCAATCTTTGATTCAAGATGGAGAGATATGCCTATCCCCCCATCTATTTTATACCTGGGAAGTAAAACTTCAAAAAAATCAATAGAAACAGAATTAAAAATTCTGGAAATAGAGAGAAAAACCAATAAATTACCGACAAAGGAAATTTGGGGCTTCACTCTTTTCGATGATCTCTTGCCTGATGCAATAAATTACATTAATCATGTGAGAAAGGAATTTGACGGGTTAATGGGAGTAGGAGGTCCCTTTCCCACCCTATCTCCAATAGCTGCTATTGTTCATTTAAAATCCATAAATTTTCTCTTGAGAGGAGAAGGAGAAGAGTCAATCTCAGATATTTTATATTTTATTTCAAATATTTATCACAATGATCCTGTATCAGTCTTTTATAAATCTCAGGAATTTAATGGTTTTTTTTATTCTGATAAGAATTATATGGTTCTTTCAAAAATAGAGAATATTAATAGCTTAAAAACATTGGATTCCATAGAAGTAGATTTTTCTATTATTCCCGAGCCCTTTCTATCCAGAGGATTAGAGCTTAATCTTTCAAGGGGCTGTCCAAGGTCATGTATATTCTGCTCCCATGTACATGGTAAAAAGTTTAGAATGATTCCAAAAAATAAGTTAAATAAAATTCTATCTTCTCACAAAAAAATTTTAAAAAGAAAAAAGATTAAGACGGCCGAAGCTTTTTATATTAATATTAATGATGATGATATTCTTTTAGGTGGAAAAAAAGTTTCAGAATTAACGGATATAATAAAAGAAAATGGATATAAAATTTACGGTTTTCAATCTTCCGTAAGCAGCTTTATTGATAAGGAAGGAAATATCCGAAAGGAGCTTATAAATATAGTGGCAGACAAAGCTCTCTATGTTAATTATCCTCTTCTCTGGCTGGGGACAGATGCTTTTACCGAAAAAAGAAGAAAAAGGCTGGGAAAACAGAAAGTTTCAGAAAAAGATTTTTTTAATCTCCTTAAAATTTATGAAAAAAGAGATATAAAAAATTACCACTACTGGATAATACTTGACAGAGACTCAACCTGGGAAGAGTTTTTCAAGGAATATTTTATAGTATGGAATATAATTAACAATTTTAAAGAATTTGAACTTTTACCCACAAGTTCATATTTAATCCCATATCCTTATACACCTTCTTATACAAAAGCAATAAAAAAGAGAGACGGAAGAGTGGTTTTAAGGGGAAAATTAAAATCAAATTTCTCGGATATCTATGATTATCCTTTAATCAAATCGGAAAGACCGGAGGATGAAAATCTTTTTAATGCATTAGATCCAGAAAAAGAGTATAAAACCATTATGTTTTTGAAAAATAAGGATTTTTTCTCAGCTTTTCAAAATCTATATTCTTATTTTAAAAAGAGTGAATCTTATAATTCCCTTTCTAAAAAGGAGAGAATAGATAAAATTGATTGGATTGAATCCACTGTTTCAAAATTAATGGGAAATTAATCTACTCCTTTACTTCAACTTCTAAGTAAAGAATCCTTCCACAATTTTCACAGGTAATAACGTCTTTTCCCTTTTTTAATTCAACTAATACCTGAGGTCTTATCTTCATATAACATTCTGAACAAAATCCATTAACCACCTTTGAAAGAGGAATCCCTCCCCTTGTTTTACCAAGTTCTGTATATAGCTTAAGGTATTCTTCATCTATGAAGTCTACTATTTTAGCCCTCTCTTCTTCCAATTCTTTCAGATGACTTTCTACTTCCTTTTGCTGTTTTAAAATTTCTTCCTTTTCTTTTTCATAGACTGTTTTAACTTTAGCTCTCTCTTCTTCAGCCTTTTTTATTTCTTCTTGAATTTCATCGGTCTCTATGAGTGATTGTATAACCTTTTCCTCGGCCTCTTCTTTCTTTTTTTCCATGAACTCGATTTCAGCAATCATCGCTGAGTACTCCTTATTTGTTTTTATTGAATTGAGAGCTAATTTCTTTTCTCTTATTTTATTTTTATATTCTTCAACATCAAGTTCGAGTTTTTTTCTCGAAGTCTGATTTTCAACAAGCCTTTTTTTTGCATTTTCAACTATCTGAATACTCCTGGCAATCTTATCTTCTATTTCTTTAATTAATTTTGGAAATTCTTTTAATTGTTTCTTTGTTTTAATTATTTCTTTATCAACATTCTGAAGCTTTATCAGCTCTTCAATTTGAGTGATCAATTTTTATCTCCTTGATAAGTGGGCCTGACAGGACTCGAACCTGTGACC
>JALVQI010000234.1 GCA_027031485.1 Candidatus Aminicenantota bacterium
ATGTGTCGTGTATGTTGTTGTCCTCATTCAAATAATCGGCTTCATTCAAGCGGTTTAAACCGTCGTATCTGTATTGGTAGCTGTTTTTATGGGACGTGACATAATCGTAGATCCACGTTTTTTTTTTGCAAAAAATAAAAACACTTTAATACTGATTTTGTATTCATTTCTTTTTATAACAAAAAGGGAACTCTTTATAAAATTTATATTTGTCAAAAATTACTCTTTTTAAAAAACTAGTTTCACTATCAAAAGGTTCTGACGTATATAGATTCAATGGAATTAATTTACTACCACGTTTTAAATATTTCATTGTAGGATCTATTATTGTATCTTTTAATTGAGGGACGAAATAATTTTTAGCAAAATTAACTGTAAAAAAGTTTGCAGATGGGTGTTTAATAATATGATTTGTCCATGTATTAAAACCTAATATTTTAAATTTTTTGAATGATTGATAGGGAATACATAAAGTATCCGAATTCGATTGATATCCCTTCTGATTGATATAAACTCTAAAACCAAATAATGTATCGGGAAATTTTACCTTAAAACATATATTCTTAACATTCTTCACTGTCTTTTCTTCTATTTTTGCCAAAGAATCATAAGAAAAATAGACTTTTGGATACAAATACTTAATAAAAATCGTATCATTTTTTTTCTGCCAATATCCATAAATATATTCACGTCCCTTTGAAAACATTCCTATATGTCTTTCTACATATTTTCCATTTTTACAAAACTTTATATAAGTAAAAGTATCAACCCCCTTTGCAATATAAACCTTTGATTTACATCCTTCTAAGATGAAAATAAAAAATAAAAAGCCGAATATAGTTACCCACCTCAATATTTTAATTAATTTTTTTACCATGAGAATATGTATGTCCATTATATCTTATTATTGTGTTATATTTTTTTGAAATAAATTTAGCTTCTGTTGAAATAGAAAAATGTATTTTATTTGGCAAACCCATCGCTGGTGATGATGTAGTTTTTCCAAATAATAATGCTCTATTATTGCCTTCACGTTCAGTAAATATTGAATAAAATTATCCTTCCCGGTTTAAACACTAAAACCTAATTCTCCTATCTTAAATTGGTAAACATTTTAAATTCAAAGGATTTTTTCAAAACATAATCAAAAACTAAACCGGATTTATTTTTTATTTTTACATAACGGTTCTCCCTTGAATGGACTACCATTTATTAAGAAAAACTTTCTTTTGTATTGATAACTCATTTTCTTGTTGCTATATACTTCCAATGGAATTAATATATTGCTTTTTACCAAAAACTTTACAGGTGGGTCAATCAACATACTATCCAAATTTTTTGGCACCTGTTTATGAAAAATTATCATAAAATAATTTGAATTTTTATTTATTTTTCTATGTTTAATATAGTAATTTTCTGTGGCTAATTCAAATTCATTAAAAGCAAGCACCGGTAATTTTATATCGTTCATTGATTTTGGTTTAAATCTCTTCTTATCTAACCACAAGCCTATAAAATATTGCTCGTAAGGATATTGTATTTTAAAATATATAGAATCCCTGTTTTTTACATTTTTTTCTCGAACAATAGCTGTAGAATCATAACTATAATATGGCTTGGGATTAATATATGAGACTATAATGGTATCCTTATTTTTTTTCCATATTCCATAAATTTTTTTAGGGGTACTATATGGGGGAAAACCATAATTATTCATTATAAAGTTTCCGTTTTTACATAATTGTAAATACGTCTCCCCTTCAATTCCTTGATTGACATAAATATTCGATTGACAACCATAAAACAAAGAAATCAATATAAAACGAGTCAATATTTTTAACTTATTACTTGGGTAAAATTGTAATGCCGTCATATCTTAATATTATATTCTTATCATTTGCATATTTTTTTGCTCTTTCCAATGATGGCGGTAACACTTTTTTTAATGCCCCTCTTTCTTCACTAGTAGTTTTACTACCAAACAGTAATGCTCTTCTATTTGCTTCTCTTTCAGTAAAGATACTATATGGTGAACGTAAACTGCCATTACCAGTTTCAGCATCAAAGCCTAATTCACCAATCTCAAATTGGTAAGCATGTTTAAATTCATGAGCCCCGTATCCCAAGTCATTATTAGCTATATACATAACAACCATACCGGTTTTAATATCATATTCGGTTTTTCCATAAGTTACAAACTCACCTTTACTAGTTGATTCTACATCCATTGGTTGGACATCATACCACTGGTAGAACAAAATTATCATACAATAATATATTTTTAAAATTTTGGAATAGGTGGTACGGGTAATTTAATAATTTTCACTTTTTCTCTTGTTTTCAAATTTAATACTATATTTATTTTTTTTAACTTATTATTTTTTCCAAGATTGATTAAAAAATCAACTAAGTTCTCATAATTTTCAGGCGCTTCATTATCATAAAACAACACTTCCTTTTCTTCATTTTCAATCAAAATTCTTGTACTATAAATCTGCATATCACTTCTATGTGAAGTGTAACTTTCTTTTAATGAATGAATATTAATAATAGATAATAAGCTATCTATTTTTGATAATTCTTGATTAGTTAATTTATATTTATAGGTTCCTTTTTTATAATTATTCTTGATAAAATTTAAATATATTTCATTATGATTAAAACGCAAGTCCAAAACAGGACAACTCTTGTAACAACCTGATGTAGATACTTCTATGACAACATTATCTGCTTTATTTTTATTGCATGACAGCATCATAACATTAA
>JALVQI010000235.1 GCA_027031485.1 Candidatus Aminicenantota bacterium
AATTATCATCCGGATGGTCTCCTCCGGGACCTCCTTGATCTTTAGGAGGATAACAAGAACTCTGAGAAAATAATTCACCGGATATTATAAAAAACATGATTAATACAATTATTATTATTTTATTTTTCTTCATCATTTCCTCCTTTATTTATTCTTCTTTACAATTGCTCTTCTTCTTAAAAGATATATAAATAACCTTCATCGGAAACTCTTTATACTCTTGTTGAGTATAATGTTTATTCTTTTCACTTGCTTTTAAGTAAATAGGCATATACTTTGAATCTCTATTATGAAAGTCAGGTTTAATTGCAGGATTATGTATTCTAAAAATAACAATAATTTCTTCTTTCTTTTTCTCTTTTTGTTTTATTATTCCATCATAATTTATACCCCATATTAAAACAGAATGCTTTCTGAAAACCGTATTTTTGATATGAACCCTATCATCACCTGCCATAAATACCATCGGTCTATCCCACGGGCTTTCTGTATCTTTTTGTTTGCTATACATCATTTGCTGTTCAATATAATCAATATTACTATATGTAACAAGAATTACCTCTCCACCTATTTTTTCTGAAATATCTTTATTTTTTTTGTTAAAGTATTTTTTAGCCACTTCTTTTAGGTGCCGTAATAATAATGGAGCCCATGACATATATGCTCCACCTGCTGGAGTTTGTAATGCTTCTACCATTTCATCTTTATATTTTCCACATTTTTTATCTAACAGTATATCATCATTCTTTGCCCAATATTTTAAAAGCATTGCTGACGATGTGCTTACACAAACATGTTTAGAATCTTGTTTACAATATGGTGGCACGGGATTAACTGTTTCTTCATCACATGATATGGTAAACAGAAGAAAAGATAATAATTTTATTTGTTTTCTCATTTATATAAACCCATTAATTTTTTAAATTTATTTACAAAATAAAGGCCGTTCTGCTCGAGATATCCCATAGTCATTTGTTTTTCATACCAATATTTAATATCTTCATATTTCCAAAATTCAGGAAAACCTTCACCATATTTTAAAGATACGAGATCTATTCTATTAGTCACTATGTTCTTCAACATTATAAAAGGGCTGAATAACATCCCCCTCCTTTCACTTAATATTCCTGAAATCAATTTTATTATCTTTAAATCTTTTTTATTAAATCCCATGTTTTTAGCATAAGAATCAATGGCTCTGTCTATACTCTCTTTTAATTCATCGGTTGTTTTGCCTTTTCTTAAATAATCTTCATACCCCTGTTTTGTCAATAACAAAGCGCTTCTTGTCGTATCTACAATTTTTTTCCCTATTGCCATAACTTCATACCTACCTACCTCTATCCCTTTCTTTTCCACATAATATAGATATGAAACAATATTACCCCTTAAATCATAAAGCAGAACAGGCTTTTTAAATCTCATACCATTCAATACCTCTGATTTTCTTACTTTTAATTCCTCAGCAATCATATCTACATCCTCTTTAAATCTTTTCTTTACAAATGCAAAACATTCTTCCTCCGAATGCAGTGGTATTCTCCCCCATTTGTATTCAACATGAGGTTTATTTTCGGGAACCGCATCGAATATATCTTTATTTACTTTTATAATCTCCTCTTCGGTAAATAAATGAAAATTCAAATTGCGGATATTTCTATCATTAATCATCACTTTCAAATATCTCAGATCACACATACCATGCATATATTTATCATTTACACAGGATACACTTAAACGATATTTACCTTTTTTTAATTCAAATTCATATTTACCTTCACTATCAGTTATTTTTGATAAATAAACATGGTTGCTGTTTTTATCATCTCCTGTGCAATTAACTACCGCACCTTTAACCCCTTTTCCTTTTCTTAAAACTTTTCCGGATACCCTGAACAGTGTTTCCGAATATGCTGTCGTTGTTAGAAAAGAAAAAACAATAAACACTAAAATCAATAAAGTCCCTTTGATAAAGAACTTCTTCCCGATAAATCGGGGTCTTTTTTCTCTTAACATACTAACCTCCTATATATATTTTTGTTAAATACCTATCAAAACCTCCGAACTCTTTGCTCTCATGAAAAGCAAAGGATTCGAGGGTCAGCACCTTTATTTTTGCTTTTGTCGCCTGATAGTTCGTATCATTCTTCATACTTAAGCTCAGTGAAACAGTGGGTTTTGGGTTTGTTGAAAGATTATACATCGGGATGTCAGAATCAGCTCCTTTTGAGAATGTAAGAAGATCTCTTACTATATTAAGTTCGCTTGTTGTAGCCTGAGAGTGCGCGTATGCCCAGTCGGTATATAGTGTTGTGAGAACTACATAACCTTTACCGTATTTATAATAAAGCATCGCAGGTTTTCTGTTTTTTGTTCTTCTTAATAAAATAACGGAATTTTTCGGATATTTGTCTATATAGCCGTCAACCGCAAGTGTAGCTATATCATAAGTAAGTGATGATAAAACAGGATGTTTTATATCAGTATAAACACTTCCCCAATAACATGACTGATCCTGTCTCCAGCCATATACCTTCAAACTCTCCCCCTCAGGAACTGGGACTATGTTTTCTACATGAGAGCCATACTGTTGGCTGAATACGATTATTGTTCCGCCTTGGGAGACATATTGTTTGAGGGTTTGTTTTAGAGAGAGGTTGTTTTGAAGAGAACCTAATTTTCCGCTCGGAATGATTAATACCGGATTCTTTTTTGCCATTTGAGGTTTTAGATTCAAGAATGTGAAATACAAAGGTTCTTTCA
>JALVQI010000236.1 GCA_027031485.1 Candidatus Aminicenantota bacterium
GAATTAAATCGGAGATATTGACATCGGAGGGAAGGATAGATGCACTTATAGAGACGAGGAACAGGTATTATATAATTGAGTTTAAATGCAATCAGGATTCAAGTAAAGCGATACAGCAGATAAAAGAGAAAAAATACTATGAGCCTTATAAGAACAGAGGTAAGGAAATAGTGTTAATAGGGATAAATTTTTCGACGAAGGATAAGAATATCAAAGATTATAAGGTAGAGGTATTGTGAATGGGAGGTAAGTGAGAACTGAGAAGTAAGAACGAAGAACGGAGAATGAAGAACGGAGAAGCCCTTTGCAATCAATAATTTTCTTTATTTAATTTGTTTTTAAATAAAAAAATTTACTGATAGTTGATACTATAAATATTCAAAATTCAGCTCAAGGCTCAACGCTATAGGCTCAAGGCTAATATGGTTGACATCTATGTTCCACAAGCTTAATATAAAATATGAATGTAAAAAAGATATCATTTTTTTTGCTCCTTTCTTTTATATTAATCTTTACAGGTTTCTCGGAAGTTCCTGACTGGATGAAAAATGCAAGAATAGTGGGTGGTGTAATCAGCTATGACATGGGGGAAAATGAAGTTAAAGCCAAGATTGATGAATATGCAAAACAGGGAGTTTCTGTTTTATTAATCTGGACAGAATCTTCTGATACTCATAATTTTACTCAAAATGATAAAAGATTCCTTAAAGAGGTTTCCACCTACATTCATGACAAATACGATGATATGAAAGTATTAGTCTATATAGCTCCACTGGAAGAGCAATCTTTTGATGTTGATATGGATGAGGACGGCAAAGTTGATCCGGGTAAAAAATCAATTTATACCGAACATCCTGAATGGCTTCAAATTGGGATTGACGGAAGGCCTGCTGTTTTTTACGGAGACATAGCATTCTGGATTGAACCGACTTCAGAGGATGCCTGGCTTTGCCCCGATGACCCTGAAATAAGAAAAATCTGGTATGACAAAATCGTCAAATTGGCAAAAACAGGAATAGACGGGGTATGGTGGGATGTTCCGTTTTTTATTCACTATTTTGGTGATAATTGGAACGGAAACTGGACATGCCATTGTAATGATTGTCAGAATTCATTTAAAAAATACACAGGTAGCTCTATCCCTGATAAAGAGGATTGGGAAAATCCATTGTGGAGAAAGTTTATAGACTGGAGATTTGCCTCCATGGCAAATTTCATAAAAGAGTGTAAAAAGAGGGCTAAGAGAATTAACCCCAATTTTGTTATTATAAATGAAACATGGGATCCCAACAATGTGTTTTCGCCGCAGGCTGGATTTTCTCCCTATTATATGAGAATAACAAAAAGTAATGATGGGATTGCCCATGAATTCGGAGCTCAGGGGCCCAAGTATTATCATTATTACAGCTGGCTTCTTGATACTGTTGAGGGGATTATTTACAGGGGAGTGGATCTGGATAGAGCCTCATGGATACTTTCATACTCCCATACAAAAGAACATACACTTACAAGGTGTGCTTCCGTTTTATTTTCCGGTTCAAATTTCTATGAAGTAGGTTATCCTGAGATGGCGGGAACGGTTGATCCTCGGTTAAGAAGCCGGATTTTTAGCTGGATTAAAGATAATGAGAAATTCTATTATGAAAAAAATATTCATCCTTACACAAATGTTGCGGTTTTTTACTCTTTCCCCTCTTTAAAATACTATGGACTTGTTTCGGATAGTAATCCTTACGAACTCCTGGGAATAGGTATGCTCCTTTTAACAAATCACATTCCCTATCAAATTATTACGGATGAAATGCTTACAAAACTTAAAAATTACAAACTCCTCTTTTTACCCTCTGTTTTCTCCATTGCTGATTCTGAAATTAAATCAATTAAAAACTTTGTTAAAGAGGGCGGAACATTAGTTGTTTCAGGGGAACCACCTTTTTTTGATGAAAAAGGTATAAAAAGAAAAAATTTTCCATTTAAAGAGATTTGCGGAAGTTTACCTGATTCTCCGTCCGAAATAAAAGAAAATATTTACGGAAACGGGAAATGTATAATCACCTCCTATGAATATGGGATTGTTTTTTTTGATGCTTCCGCTCCCACGAGCCCTGAAGATGAAATTAATCTGAACGAGAAAAAAAATACAGAGCTCTTTTTTAGAAAAATCATGAATAAAACAGGTTTTGATAATTTTGTCAAAATAATAAAAGGGGATGGGATAATATTAAATACTTTAAAATCAGAAAACAATTTTATTATAAGAGTAAACAATCTTAAAGGTTTGCAGGAAGGGACTTTTACCCCCATTCCTCAGGACGAGGTTTCTTTAAATATAGAATTACCAAAAGGGACAAATCCAGTATCTGCAGAGCAGACTGAACTTTTAGAAAAAACAAAACCACTTTCCTTTGAACTGAACGGAAGAACAGTAAATATAAAATTCAGTATCAAGAGGCATAAACTTATCATAATTAAGACATCAAATGAAAAGAAGGTAAATCCGGTCAGATAAGGTTTTTCTTTAAAGTTTTATAAGATTCCTATATAATAGAAAAATGATAAAAAAGAGTTTGGCCTTTCTATTGCTTTTTAATTTTGCAGCTTTTGTTTTTTCGGAATTTCCTCAAATAGAGGCTAAAAAGTATTATAAAGAAAAGGATTTAATGATTTTTGAAGGGGATGTCACAATTTCAGTGGGGAACATAAAAATCTATAGTAATAAAACCACTCTGAATATAAAAACCAGAGTGGGTGAAATTATCGGCAAAGTAAGCATAGCCGGTGAGGATTTTTTCATAAATGCCTCAAAAAGCACATACTCTCTGAAAGATAAAACATTTACGGCCTATGATGTTTATGCAAACATTAAACCTGAAATAACAATTATTGCTAAAAAGGTGGAAAAGAAAAAAGGCGATAAATTCATTTTCCATTCAGGTTATTTCACCACATGTGTTCAATGCAATCCCAGATGGCATATAACAATGAAGAAAGCTGTCCTGGTAAGGAAAGATCACATAGAAATAATAAGCGCTCTTTTCAAATTTAAAAATGTCCCCGCTTTTTATCTGCCTTATTTCTACTATCCCATAAGTTCAAAAAAAAGAAAAACAGGCTTTTTAATGCCTCAGATAGGATATTCAACATTCAAAGGCTATCTTATGAAAGAATCTTTTTTCTGGGCTATAAGGGACAATATGGATCTTACCTTATCCGGAGAATATTATTCCCTGTTCGGAAAAGGGATTGGCGGGATTTTCAGATCCGGTGATGCTTATGGGAACTTTTTAAATATAAGCGCAACATATTTGGGTAATGAAAACAGTAAGAATTATATAATTAAAGGAGAGGGGAAAATCAACTTTTCCCGGACATTTTCACTTTCTCTTAATGTGAATTTAAACAGTGGTCTGGACTTTATTCAAAATTTTTCCGAAAATCTGAATTTTGCTTTAAGAAGAAATTTTTATTCTAATATTTATATTAAAAAAACCGTGGGGAATTTTACTTTATCTTTTCTGGCAGACCAGAGTGAAACCTTTTATTCCTATACTGCACGAAATATGAAAATCAGACATCTTCCCGCCATTGATATAAGCCTTTATAAAACGGAAATATTTAGAAAAGTCTTATATATTTCTCTTAAAACAGGAATAAAAAACAGTTCAAGATTATACGGGAAAGAATGGCTTACTGTTCCGAAACTGTATTTTAGCCCTACCACCACCTTAAATTTAAAACCATTTCCATGGATAACTTTAAATACTGAATATACAATAAATAACTATTATTATTTAAAAAGTTACAAGGAAAACACAAAAACCGTTTCGGATGAAAATCTCTATTTAAATCGGCATAATTTAAAACTTTCTTTAATCGGCCCTGTTTTCTTTAGAATATATAATACAGGTCTGAACGGATTTATCCATAAACTTAAACACACAATAGAACCATCTTTTAACTACAGATATATCTCAGATATGGAGAATAGTGAAAGAATAATCCCTATTGAATGGACAGATTACTTCTTCTTTTACCATCAGCTTGATTTTACTCTTACAAACAGGTTTTATGCCAAGAAGGATAAAGATAGCAGTGCAGAGGAAATTCTAAATTTTGGTTTTTCTCAGGGTTATTACTTTAATCCGGAAAAGCAGAGACTTTACTTTATACCGCCTCCTGATCTTAAAACTCCGATAAAATGGTCTGAAAGAAATTATTTTCTTCGGTTTGTGCCCACCCAGTATACTTATCTATCATTTAATGCTACTTATAATCAATACTATCACTCCTTTAGAAATCTTTCTATAGCTTTAAACCTCAATGATAAGGATAGGCTTTACAATTTAAACTTTTCTTATAGTAAACTTCAATATCTAAGGCCAGATAATGTCTCGGCAAAAATGGATTTTTTGAGAGGAGCTTTATCATTGAAACCAGTTTTTTTACCTCTGGAAGTAGTGGGAAATATAGACTATAATTTGGCAACAAAAACTCTCTATAATTTTAGTATTTTGACAAAACTAAAATTTCAATGTCTGAATTTTATGCTTCAATACAGAAAGGTGGGATACAGAACCACAGGGGTAGACTCACAGATTCTCTTTAGCATCGGACTCGGAACAATAACTCCCTCTCCGGAAATATTCGCAAAAACCGGAGCAGGGTATTAACTATTTAAGATTATTAATCAAAAATATATGTTTTTGTAAGATTGTTTTTAGAGTGCAGCGGGATTCTTGAAGAGTGCGTGAAAAAAGGATAAAATAAAAAAGTGAAGAAAGTATTTAATATTATTGGAATCTCTTTTTTAATCTTGATCTTTTTTTTCCTGCCTTTTAAAGATGCCTTGCAGGTTTCCATCATACTACTTTCAATTTATCTTATCATTAAAATATTCTCTTACCTGTTAAAAAAAATTTTGTGGAAGATTAGGAATAAGTTAATCTTATCCTATTTTTTTACTGCTATAATTCCCATTGTTCTCTTTGCATTTCTATCTTACTTCGTTGCAAGTTTTTTGTTCGGAGAATACGGTAATTTTATTTACACAAATAATTTAAAAAATAGGCTTAACTTTTTAAAAAGGGTGGTTAATTTGAACAGAGAGGAGACAGCAAAAAGACTTAATATAATTAAAATTCAGGAAAAAAAAACATTAAAAGGATTTAGGTCCCTTTTAACTACCCGGGGAAGTAAAGAGAAAAAAAATTTGAGCGAAGGTATGCTTGTTTATAATAAAGATACTGAAAAACCCTCTCTATTCTTATACTATTACAATGGAAAAGAGCTTTACCTCTGGGAAATCTCGGAAGAAACACTAAAATATTTATGGGAGACAACCCTTTGGGAATCAACATTTTTAATAAAAGATATGAATGTAAAAGGGGAGAAACTCGATATTTCTGATCCTAAGGAATTAAAGACAATTTTAGAATTAAAGACACCTAAAAGAAAAATTGAAGAGGAGAGTAAGATTGAAAAACTTTTTAAATTTAAGTGGATAACTTTAATAAAAATAGTAAACCTAAATAGATTTGAGATAAATCCTGGAGTCCTGTACATTATCTTTGATTCAAAACTTGCAAAGGAAAAATTTAAAACAACTATTCTTTCCGGAACATTTTCAGAACCTCAAAAGGTGTTTTTCTTTCTTGCTCTTCTTGTTACTTTTGTTTTTTTCATTCTCTACCTTTTATCCTTTATTCTTGGAATAATACTTGCAAAAAGTATTACATCATCAATATCCAGTCTCTATTTAGGAACAAAAAAATTAATTGAAAAAAATTTTAAATACAGAATATCAAAGATTCCTTCCGATCAATTGGGAGAGGTAGCTATCTCCTTTAACAAGATGGCGGAAAGTATGGAAAAACTTCTTGAAGAAGAGAAGGAAAAGGAAAGATTAAAAAGGGAGATAGAGCTTGCAATAAAAATGCAAAAAAAGCTTCTTCCTTCGGATGAACTTATTGTGAAAAATTTTATTTTTTCAGGCCTTTCTATTACCGCACAGGAGGTTGGCGGTGATTATTATGATTATTTCCCCGTGGGTAAGAACAGAGTGTTTTTTTCCATAGCGGATGTTGCCGGTAAGGGAATGCCTGCTGCCTTTTATATGGCCGAGATAAAGGGAATTATAAGGAGTTTAGCTCACTCAACAAAAAATCTCACAAAGATTGTAGAAGAAATAAATTTTACTGTCTTTCATTCAATTGAAAAAATAAGCTTTGTAACGGCTATCGTTGGCTATCTTGATCTTACCAAAAATGAGATTCATTATATTCGTTGCGGTCATCCATTGCCAATAAAAATCTCTTCCGACGGGAGAACTGAGGAAATTCAATCAGAAGGAATTGCATTGGGTTTAAGGGAAAACATCAAAGGATTTTTAGAGGAAACCATAGTCAAACTTGAACCTGAAGAAACCCTTGTGCTTTATACAGATGGTCTTTCAGAGATGAAAGATGAAACGGGCAATCTTTATGGAGCCGAAAGGATAGTATCTCTCCTAAAGGGAGTGGAATTGAGTAGTGTCAGTGAATATAAAAAGATTATAAAGGAAGGAGTTTATTCTTTTATCGGGAAAAATTATATTGAGGATGATATTACCATCCTTTTGATAAGGAATAGAAATGGAGAAAAAGTTAAAAAAATTTGAAGAATTAATAAATTATAGATTTAAAAATCCCTCACTTCTAAAAAAGGCTTTATCTCATACCTCTTATGTTTATAAACCTGAAGAGAGTAATGAAGTTTTTGAATTTTTAGGAGATTCAATAATAGGCTTTTATCTGGCAAAGGAGCTTGTAAAGTTATTCCCCAACATGAGAGAAGGAGATTTAAGCAAATTGAAAGCAATACTTTCCTCAAGAAAATATCTTTTTGAACTGTCTAAGCAGATAAAATTAGGAGATTTTCTTTATCTTGGGAAAGGGGAAAAACAGGATAGAGGAGGAGAAAAAATTAATATTACATCCTCTGCCTTCGAGGCTCTTGTTGCTGCTATTTATTTTGATGGAGGGATAGAAGAAGTGGATAAATTTTTAAACTCCTTTTTCAGCCCTATTTTTAAAACATTTAAAGGGAAAAAGATAAAAATAAATGATTATAAATCTGAAGTTCAGGAATTATTTCAAAAAATTTGGAAAAAGGCACCCGTTTATGTGGTGGAGGAGGAAATGGGACCCGAACACAATAAAATTTTTAGGATTGCTATGTTCGGAGTTAACAATGAGCTTTTAATAAAAGGTCAGGGAAAAACGAAAAAGGAAGCAGAGCAAGCAGCTGCAAAATCATATCTTTTTTCCCTTTTCCCTGAAAAAAACATAGTGGATTTTGATGATTTTTTCATAGAAATTCTTGATTAGGAGGTCTTTTATGTTTATTAAAAAGAACCTGGAAGAGGTTAAGAAGGAAAAAGTTGATATTGCTGAAAAAACCTATATAAGATGGATGTTAGGCCCGGATGATGATGTTCCCAACTTTTTTTTCAGAATTTTTGATGTTGAGCCCGGAGGTAGTAGTCCTTACCATAAGCATGATTGGGAGCACGAGGTTTTCATTCTTGAAGGTAGCGGTTATCTGAAAACAGAAGATGGAAACATTGAATTTAAGAAAAATGATATTCTTTTTGTTCCTCCGAATGAGATGCACCAGTTTGTCAATAGCGGAAACTCTCTTTTAAGATTTATATGCGTAATTCCCAAGAGGAATTATTGAAGAAAGCATTTTTAACAGAAATTCTATTCATTCCTAAAACATATGAGATTGATTATGCGGGCATAGTAAGCAATCAGGTCTATATAAAATGGCTTGAAGATCTGAGATATGAGATGATGAGAAAATATTACGGGTGGGAGAATCTTATGAATGAAGTAGTTCCTGTAATAATCAGGACAGAGATAAATTATAAAAAAAGTGTACGACTTCTTGAAAGGGTTGACGGAAGGATGTGGATTTCCGGAATAAGAGGACCAAAATTTTTTTTAACGGCTGAATTCTACTCTGAAAATATCATTGTAGCCGATGCTTATCAGATAGGAGCCTTTTTGAATGAAAAGACAGGTAAACCTACGAGGGTCCCCAAGAAAATGGTAAAATTGATTGAAGAATATGAAGAAAATGAGTGAAAAAGATAGTTTTGAAAAGATTGTTCAGATCATGAAGATTTTAAGATCCGAAAATGGCTGTCCGTGGGATAGATCAAGGAATCTTTCGAACCTGAGAGAAAATATTATTGAAGAGGCTTATGAGTTAGTTGATGCCATAACAAGGAATGATATGGAAAATATTCAGGAGGAGGTCGGGGATCTTTTGCTCCAATCGGTTTTTGTATCTCAGATTATGGAAGAAAAAGGAGTTTTCGATATTTATGAAGCTCTGAATTCCCTTTCAAAAAAATTAACAGAAAGACATCCCCAT
>JALVQI010000237.1 GCA_027031485.1 Candidatus Aminicenantota bacterium
TGTCAACCCCTCCCTCCCCGCCCCTAAAAATCGGATAAGAGCGGTAAATAGAGTGAAAGATAATACGAAACAGTTCACTAAAAGCTTTATCATAATAGAGTATAGCTATGATAAAATTATATTGCTTAAAACTATCTTTTGTAATAAGATTGTTTATTGTAATTATTTCCCGTTGAGGAGGAAAAGTATGAAAAAACAAACGGTTATATTTATCTCTGTTATGATTTATTTGTTTTTCTCTTTCCATACTTTACTATACAACTGCACCGTAGGAATTGCTTCAGGAAAGATAACATCCGACGGAAGACCTCTTTTGTGGAAAAATAGAGATTCTTCAGGTTTTGAAAATTATGTGAGATATTTTATAAGCAATGGATATGGCTATCTCGGACTGTTCAGCCGGGGGGTTCCTTCCTCAATGTACGGAGGTATGAATGAAAGAGGCTTTGCCATTATGAACTCTGTTGCTTATGATCTGGGAAACACAGGTGGTTTTGACAACGGAAGACTTATGAGAAGAGCTCTTGAAGAGTGCGGTAATATTAAAGAGTTTGAGACTCTTCTTAAAAAGGTTATGGGTAAATACGATCTTGCAGCTAATTTCGGAGTAATTGATTCTGAAGGCGGGGCAGCTATTTT
The DNA here is from genome assembly GCA_027031485.1 of Candidatus Aminicenantota bacterium. GTDB lineage: Bacteria > Acidobacteriota > Aminicenantia > JAMOAD01 > JAMOAD01 > JALXDT01. The sequence goes on from JALVQI010000237.1 coordinate 640, forward strand.
TGAAACCTCCTCTAATTCATATAGAATCTATGATGCCAATAAATCTGAGAAAGGTTATATTTTAAGAACAAATTTCTCCTTCTCCGGCGGAGGTAAAGTTGGAATAAAAAGATTTAAAAGGGAGAAGGAGATATTTGAAAAAGAATTAAAAGGGAAAAAGCTCAATGTTAACTTTTTTTTGAAGAAAATTTTCAGAGATATTACGGATAAGGATGGAACTGTTTTTAATTATAAAAGAGGGTATAAAGAAGGAGATAAAAGGTTTTATTATACGAAGGATTCCATATGCAGACCATACTCTGTGTCAAGTATGATTTTCAGAGGGGTTAAACCCACTGAACCCGAATATCTTTCCACTTTTTACATAATTTTAGGTAATCCTTTAACTGGGAGTGTCATTCCCTTATGGGTAGCGGCAGGTGAGCTTCCCAATCTTATAGACAACTATAAACACTCTCCCTTGAATTTTGAGCAGATGAAAGTTTATAGCTACATTTATCCCCACAACAAACAGTACACACTTGATGTTTCCTATCTGGCAGGAGAAAATTCCCCGAATTTAATAAATAAAATCTTTAATCTGGAAGATGGTGTTTTAAAGGAGAGTGAGGCTGCTCTTGAAAGCTGGGGAAAATCCTTTCCCGGAAGAAAATCAATGGCACTATTTCAAAAATATCTTTCCCAAAAACTTTACAAAAATTACAAAAAGATAAACAGGGAGCTATATTACTATAATTTAAGCAAAAACCTGAGAATTATTCCCTTTTACAGGCTGAGGAAAAAACCTATTTCAAACTTTATAAAATATAAAAATTCAATTGTTTTTCTCACAGAAGACAAAAGATTAAATCTCTTAAATTTCCATTCAGGAAAGATTAAAAGATTTAAAATAAAAAATCACTTTTTGAATAATAGCTTTATAGAAAAAGGATTTGATGGAACTTTTTATGTTCTCTCTAAAAACAAATTGTTTGAATTAGATTTGTCAGCGTATTCAAAAATAAAAAAAGTGTATGAACTTGAAAAATTTAAAAATTTTGATAAGTATTTTGGTGAGATTTCTTTTCTGAAAAGGGTGAGGAACAATCTTTTGGTAGGAATACCCGAAAAGCATATAATTTCTTCAATAGATTTAAAGAAAAAACGGATAGTAAAAAGGGCGGGGCAGTTAAATAGAAAGGGGTATAGGGACGGGACAAGCAGGTTTTCTATTCTGGGACATCCCTCTTTTGCATACAGAAATCATAGGGATGAGTTGATTTTTATTGATCTAACAAATCATTCAATAAGAAGTCTAACTCAATCCAATGTTGTTTTTTCGATAATAAAAAACAGGGGAAAAGAAACCGGTTGGCTTGAAGAAGTTAAACTCGATAATCCTGGAAGTATGATTGAAATGAAGGATAATTTGCTCTATGTGATGGATAAAAAAGGGTTAAGAATTATTGATAATGGATTTTCATATGTTTTAATAAAATCCGCAACACTTCGGGAAAATTACACCTTGGTCTCTTCTTATGATAATAAGATTATTCTTTATAGTAAAAAAAGCAATACAGTATATAAACTTTTTTAAATTAAGATATCCAAAATTTTGGATTTTTTATTCAATTTTTTGAATTATCTTTATTCTTTTAATGTGGAAAATGAAATAAAGCAAATCATTTGTATCTGGTATGATTTTTGTATATACCTTTAATAAGGAGAAAAAAAAGGAGGTGTGTTTTGAAAAAAAGGATTTTAATTTTAATTGCAATTTTGGTTTTATTAACGGGTTTTTCCATTGCTCAGGTACAAACAGGAAATATTTATGGAACTGTTGTTGATGAAAACAACAACCCTATTCCTGGAGTATCAGTAACCCTTATTTCCGACCAGGTGGGAAAGATGACTGCCATTACGACAGTCAAAGGAGTATTCAGATTTTTATCCCTACCACCCGGTAAATATACTGTTATTACTGAACTATCAGGCTTTTCCACTGTAAAGAGAGAAAACATCATAGTTAATGTTGGTTCCAATGTTACTCTCAAACTTAAAATGGTGCCGAAAACATTAAAAGAAGAGATTGTTGTTAAGGCGACTCCGCCGGTAATAGATACAAGGAAAACCACCATGGCTACAAATTTAACGAGTGAAGAACTTCAAGCGCTTCCGACTGCAAGAGATCCTTTTGTAATAATGGAACTTACTCCGGGAGTTGTTATGGATAGAGAAAATGTCGGAGGTTCTGAATCCGGACAACAATCAAATTTTGTTTCCAGAGGTGTAGGAAGAATGGGAGCAAACTGGAATATGGATGGGGTTAATGTCACCGATCAAATTGCCGTCGGAGCTGCCCCTCAGTATTATGATTTTGATAGTTTTGAAGAGATTCAGATTCAGACAGCAGCCAATGATATTTCAGCTTTTGCCGCGGGTGTCCAGATAAACTTTGTTACAAAGAGAGGAAGTAATAGATTCTTTGGTGGAGGTAGAACATATGTAACATCGGAATCCTTTGAGAGCGATAATATGACCCCTGAACTTGAAGAAGCGGGATTGAAACAGGGGAACAAAATACACTATATAGGAGATTATGGCTTGAATTTTGGCGGACCAATTATAAAAGACAAGGCATGGTTCTGGATAGGAGGAGCCTACCAGGATATAAGAAAATATTTGATCACAGGTGATATACAAAAGCAGATATTAAGAAACTTTGAAACAAAAGTTAATCTTTCTTTAGGGAAACACAGGATAGAGACTTTCTTCAACTGGTCAAATAAGACAGTTAACGGAAGACAGAGTCATGGTCCTCTCGATGCCTGGGAATCAAGATATAATCAAAAAGGCCCCCACCCATTCTATAAAATACAGGATGAGATTACCGCTTCGGATAGTTTATTCCTTTCCCTGAAAGCAAGCTATTTCGCGGGAGGTTTTAAACTTGAACCAATTGGCCCGATTGGTGGAATTGCTATTTATGACAGAGCTCTTGACAGATATTTAGGAACTTATAGAATGTCGGATTACAGAAGACCTCAATACTTCGCTCAATTGAAAGGAAACTATTATAGGGAAAACATATTGGGCGCCGATCATGAAGTAAAGTTTGGTGTGGAGTATAAATATTCCCCGGGGGAAAGAACCAGAATCTATTATTCACAGAGACTGTATTATAAAGATTATGAAGCCCATATTCCTTATAGAGCTTATTTTTATAGGAATTCTGATTATAATTATGTTCTTTACAGATTGGGTGCTTTTGTACAGGATACGATAAGCTTTAAAAAATTGACTGTAATAGCAGGATTAAGGTTGGACAGGCAAAGTGGATGGGTAAATGAACTGCATGTTGATGGAACCCATGTTGATTGGGCGGGAGAATATAATCTTCCGGCAGTTACAGTTCCGAAAACAGAATTAAACTTTGCCTGGAATACTCTTCAACCGAGATTCGGCTTAATCTACGATATAACAGGAGACGGGAAAACTCTCTTTAAATTTAACATCGGTCTTTACAGTGAGCATATGAGCTCTTCATTCCTGTATAATCTTGCTTCAACCTATGGATATGGTTATGCTTATTGGAATGATGCAAACGGAGACGGAGCTGTTCAGACGGATGAAATAGGGAAGATCAAAGTGAGAGACTATTTTAAAACTCTTTCTCCCGATGAACTTTATGACTCTAATCTTACCTCTCCGAGACTTCTTGAAATAACCTCAGGACTTGAAAAAGAATTAATGGAAAATTTTTCAGCCGGTGTTAGCTTTATTTATAGAAAGCATTATAATACCTATTGGACTCTTTATTATATTGATGATAATGGAACGCTTCGACTTCCTCAACCGGACGATTGGGTGATTGGCGGATATATTCCAGAACAGTATGGAGGGTATGCCTGGTGGGAACTCAAAGACGGACTTGAAGAGTCAACTCAGACCTGGACAGTAAACAGACCGGACTATTATACAAGATACACTGCTTTTGAGATCAGGTTTAAGAAAAGACCATCTGCTTCAAGCAAATTAATGCTTGATGGATCTTTCACCTATCAGGATTGGAGAAGATACTATCCTACAAGAGCTTCTTACAATGACCCGACAGGACACGAACCTGTTGACCTTTACAATGGGAAATATGCCGGTTATATTTCCTATAGCAGTGGGGCATCAAAGGCTTCTATGAATCCCAGATGGATGGCTAAATTGGGATTTGTCTATCAGCTTCCCTATGAAATAAATTTTGGTGGTACCTTTATAGCAAGAGATGGTTATATTCTTCCGAGACATTATGTGGACCTGGATGTTTCAAGAAATGGAATAGATGATCATCCTTCTGTATTGATAGCAGAGTATGGAACATACAGATTACCTAATTTTTATATGTTAAATCTCAGATTGGAGAGAAAATTTAAAATTAAAAATGTAAAGCTCTATCTGACTATTGATGGTTTTAATATCTTTAATGCGAACACGATTCTTTCCGAGGAATACAATGTCACAGCTAAAAACTACGGAGCTCCTTTACAAATAATGAATCCGAGAATCTTCAGATTAGGAATAAGGTTTAAATTCTAAAAGGGATGAAAGTAAAGATAGAGAGGAGGGAGTCATTCCCTCCTCTTTTTTAATATATATGGCAGAATTAATTAAGGTCTGGGAGAGAGAATCAGAAATTCCTATTAGTTATGTGGATTTTGAGGGTAAACTTAGGCTTGATTCCATCTTTAACATTATGCAAAATGAAGCTCTTAATCATTCGGAAAAGATAGGTGTTGGTTTTAAGAAATTCTTGAAAGATAATCAAATTTGGGTGTTAACATGGGCAAAAATAAAAATAGATAAATATCCGAAGTTTGAAGAAAGAATTATGTTAAAAACATGGCTCCGGGAACAATATAGGTTATTTACGATAAGGGATTTTTTATTTTCGGATGAATCGGGACATATAAGTGTCAGAGCATCCACAGGGTGGCTTCTTCTTAATGCAAAAACAAAAAGACCTGAAAGACCGAAAGATCTTCCGAAAACAGTTAAATTCTTGTCTGATAAAAAGGCATTGGAAGACTATCCCCGAAAGTTGAAAGATTTTGAATATCATGGAGGGAAAAACAGCAGGAAAAAAATTCAATATACTGATCTTGATTTAAATAATCATACTAACAATTCCAGGTACATTGAATTTGTTTTAAATTCCGTGTTTGCAGAAAATTTAAAGAAAAAGGAAATATCAACCTTTGAACTATTCTTTTTTTCTGATTCAAAATTTTCGGAAGAAATTGAATGTTTTTTAAAAAACCAGGAAAAGCTTACGAATATTTTAATAATAAATAATACAAAGAATATTAAAATTTTAAGGGCGGATATTGAATGGAATTTTCTTCAATAAACAGGAAAATAGATATAAAAAGTTGTCCCCTCTCCATACTTTGATTTTACTTTTATAAAACCACCCAGATCGTTAATTATCTCTTTGACATTTGCCAGCCCTAAACCTGTTCCCCTTTCCCCTTTGGTAGTATAATAGGAATCAAATATCCTTTCCAGATTCTCCTCCTTTATTCCTATTCCATTATCTTGTATTGACAATTGTAAAAAATCTCCTTTTAATTTATTAAAAGGCTTTAACCTTATTTTTATAATTCCCTTATCTCTCTTGGCTTCTTCTATTGCATCCTTGGCATTGATTAGCAAATTTATTATAACAACAGATACCTTTTCTTCATTGGCTCGCACATAATATTTTTCCATAGGATAGGCTCTTTTAACATCTATGTTTTTGAGAACTGTTATTTTTAAAAAATCCACGATATCATCTACTATTTTTCTTATTAAGATTTTTTTCATTAAAAACTTTTTCTTTTTGGAAAAGTCCAGAATGGAATCGCTTAGCTCAAGAGATTTTTTGACAAGTTTCTCCATTTTAACTATTTTCTCCTTCAGCTCTTCTTCAGTCTTCATTTTGAGAATTTCCATCTGCCCTAAAACCGCTGAAAGTAAATTATTGTTTTCATGCGAGAATTTACTTAAGATTTCTCCTATACTGATTAATTTGTTAGCTTGAACCAATCTTTCCTCAATCCTTATTCTTTTGGTTATATCTTCAATCTGAATTACGATATATTCTTCATTTTCAAGGGAAATTTTATAAAAAATCATTCTTAATATTAATTCCTTATTATTTTTCTTTTTATATTCAATATTATCATAGTATATTGGCTCTTTGCTCGGAGAAATATTTAGAATATCTTTAATATAATTTCTCAAAAAGGGGATAACTGTGTAGAGCTTTTTTCCCAAGATATCTTCTTTATTTATATCAAAGACCCTTTCAGCTTCATCATTAATCATTTTTAAATTAAGTTCTTTGTCACATATTAGGAGAGCTATTGTAAGATTTTTAAAAATATTTTCAAGAAACCTCTGCAAAGATAAAATCTCAGCCCTTTGAGATTTTATTGAGACTACCATCTGGTTAAAAATTTCCGTCAATTCCCCGATTTCATCATTTGAAACTTTTTTGATTTCAATATCATAATTTCCTCTTGAAATCTCTTTTGCTCCTTCGGAAAGGGCTAAAATTGGAGATGATATTATCTTAGTGAGGAAAAAGGCTACTAATATTAAAATCAAAGAAATAATTACAATAATATATATAAAATTTTTAAAAAAAACTTTCTGGGCTAAAATCATTGATTCCAGGCTATTTAATACATATACACTACCGACATCCTTCTCAGCATTATCTTTTATTGAAAAGCCCGTAGTATAATACTCTTTATCATTAATTTTAACTTTGCTAATTTTTTTTACATTAATATTTTTAGAGGAGAAGAAAAATGATTTACCTTCTTCGTTTGTTATGGTTGAAGCAATTTTATTTTTTTTGGATAAAATGATAATATCGGATTTACTTCTATCTTTTAAATAGTAAGCAAAAGAAAAATCAATAGGTCTCTCCAATACCATATAACCTAAAACATTGAAATTATCTTGATTAACAATTGGAGAAATAGCAATAAAATAAAGTTTATTATTGATAGAAAATATATCAGCTCTTCTCAGATATGCTTCATCCTCTTTTTTTGGTAGGACTTTTTCTTTTAGTCCCTTTATATCAACAAAATCTGAAACGCTTCCCTTAAAGTGTAAAATCAAGTTAAAATTTTTATCAAATATTCCAAAATTTAGCCCTTCAACTAAAAAGAACTTTGAGCTAATCTCCACATAGAGCTTATCTTTATTGTTCAAATTTTTTAAAACTTCCTTAAAATTAGCAAGCATTATTAGTTTTCGCTTTAGCTCAGAGAGTTGATCATAAAAAAGTGCTTCCACCTGTTCTTTTGAATTAATTATTTTGTTTTTCTCATAATCTTTATATTTTTCTATAATTGTTCTTGTAGCTATAAAAGAGGTAAAAGAAATTGCGAACAAAGAGATTATCAGAAAAGCTAAAATTAATTTTGTTTTAATTTTCATCTATATGAACTTTGTTTAGAAAAATTGTTCCAAAAGGATCTTTATTCAATCCTTTGATTTTTGATTTGTAGATTAAAACATCTAAAACTTGCATAATGGGAAGGCAAATAGCGTCTTTCATAGCAATTTCATTAACTTTTCTGTATATACGTATTCTTTCTTTAAGGGGTAATTCAGAGGCTTTGTTTAATAGATTTCTTATCTTTTTGAAGTTTTTATAATAAAAAAAAGTAGAAAACCCTTCCTCTATCCCCCTTTCTGAAAACATAGGAGACAATAGGCTATAAAGATCAGAATAATCTGCTACAAAACCTGATAACAACAGGTCATAATTTTGTTCTCTCACTATTTCCCCAAACTTCTTATAATTCACAAATTCTATTTTTAGATTAATTCCGACTTTTTTTAAATTGTTTTTATATCTAAGTATCATTTCATAAGAGAGTGCTCGGGGGGAATTGTATGTATAATATTTAAGTGTGATAGGGCCTTTGATATTTGCTTTTCTTAAAAAATATTTTGCCTTTTTGAGAGAATAATTATATCTCTCACTCTTATAATTATTTTCTTTTGGGTAAATAGTATTTGGTGGGATAAGAGAATCCGCGGGGATCACATAATCCTGGTAAACATATCTTAGAGCTTTCTCATTCCATAAATAGCTTAAAGCTTTTCTAAAATAGACATTATGAAAGATCTTTTTTTTGAGATTAAAGCTTAAGAAGGTAATCCCCCATAAAGGAATTTTTTTTATCTTTATCCATTTGATTTTTCTAAGACTTACCATTTTGGAAAGAGAATATTGCGTACTAAAATCAATAATATTTTGTTTCATTAAGAGAAGCGGGTCATAGGATAATTCACCAAAGTTTTTAGGGAAAATATTTATAAAAATATCTATGGCTGGTTTTTTCCCCCAATAATTTTTGTTAGCTACAAAAGTGAGCCTTTCTCCCTTTTTCCATTCTTTTAATATGAAAGGCCCTGTTCCTATCGGTTTAAAACAAAGTTTGCCGTTTTTCTTTTTTTTAAAAGAATGTGGAGATACTATAGCTCCTATAAAAGAGGTCAGAGTATATAAAAATGGAGAAAATTTTTTATTTAATTCGAACTCCACAGTATAACTATCTACCTTCCTTACATCTTTAATCCTTTGATAAAGTTCTCCAAAAACAAGACATCTATATTTCCCTTTTTTCTTTGAAAGACCTCTTTTAAAAGTAAAAACAACAGAATCCGCATTAAATTTAGATCCATCATGGAATTTAACTCCTTTTCTTAAGAACAGAGTATACTTTTTACCATCTTTTGAAACCTTCCATTTTGTAGCGAGGGATGGGATTAGATTTAATGTTTTTTCATCATATTTTAAAAGTGTATCAAATATGTTGGCCTCATATGTTAATGCGGATATATTCCATGAAGCTGGTGGATCGAGACTATCAGGTTCCGTAAGATTTGCTTTCAATATTTTCTCTGATGAGTAAATAAAAACTGACAAAACTAAAATTGTAAACACAAAAAGAGATTTTCTCATTGGTTAATCCTAAGAATTATTTTTTTTAAGCATAGAAAGAATCATTAATAGAAAAAATTTTATTTTTAATATATTGTTTCTGGAAAGTTTTTATCTCTCCCTTAATCTTACCATTTTTAAGATCTCCCTGATTTTTACTCTTTTTGTACAGATTAAACAGGAGAAAAGATAAAACAATTAATAAAAGTAAAACCATCAACAATAAAATGTTAAGCTTTTTTTTCTTCTTTTTGCTCTTTTTCAAATGAAACTCTTTGGTTTCATCATAATATTTTGTTGTAACAACTATCACAGTTACATTATCCGGAGCTCCCCTTTTAAGGGAAGTTTCAATAAGTTCATTTACCATCTTTTTGGGAGAAAGATCTTTGTCAAAAAGAGATTCGATTTCCTCATCATCCACAACAGCTGTAAGGCCATCACTACAGATTAAAAATTTATCTCCTTCTTTAATCTTTATAGGTCCCTCAATTTGTACATTTATTCCTCTTCTCATTCCTATGGATTGATATAAAATGTTTCTTTTAGGATGAACCTTGGCTTCTTCGGGGGAAATTAAGCCGTCTTTTACCAATTTTCCCACAAAAGAGTGGTCTTCTGTGAGCTGGGATAAGCTTCCGCTATAATAATATATTCTACTATCTCCGACATGGGCGATAAAAGCTCTGTCTTTTTTAATGTAAAGAGCCGAAAGCGTTGTCCCCATACCTCTCTGCTCTAAGTTTTCATTCCCCTCCGTAATAATCTCCTTATTAATTTTATCAAAAACTCTTCTAATCTTTGAAGGTAACGGCTCATCTGTTTTTTTTGTAAACTCCTTTACCAATGTTTCTATTGCTTTTCTACTCGCGACTTCTCCTGCCAGATGTCCTCCCATTCCATCAGCTACAGCAAAAAGGTATTCTTCCTCCCCTATCCTATCTGCAAAGAAGAAATCTTCATTATTATTTCTAATTACCCCCCTGTCACTTTTTCCATAAAAATAAACACTCATATTTCAATCCTTTTTATCCTTTTAACCATTTATTATATCTTTAACAATTTTTAAGAAATTGTCAAGATTGAAAGGTTTTGATAGAGTTGCCTTAACCACCTCTTTTTCCTCTAATGATACATCAAGATTATCAGATAAACCTGAGGTTAAAATTACAGGAATCTTGATGTTTTCATCAATCATCTTTTTAACAAACTCTTTTCCCTTTATATCCGGGAGAGTGTAATCTAAAAAGATCAAAGAGATATCATCCTTTTTCTCATTTATAATTTTAAAAGCACTTTTTCCGTTCTCCGCCTCGTAAAATTCATATCCCTCAAGTTCAAGAAAATCTTTCATCATATCTCTTATAAAATTTTCATCATCAACAATTAAGATTTTACTCATCATTACCCCCTTAAAATTTTAAATATTATTTCAGGATAAAAGGAAAGAAACAATATTATTATCATATTTAAGAATAAAACAATTCTGCCCCAGATGTCAAAACCGTATTCTTTCCCACCTTCTTTGAAATATAGATACATTATTATTCTAAAATAGTAAAAAACGGAAATTACCGTTCCTAAAACAGCAATCAGAGTTATGTATAAAAAGCCCTGTTTAATAAGAGCAATGAATAAATAGAATTTGGCAAAGAATCCGATTGTCGGAGGAAATCCGGCGAGAGAGATGAGAGCAAGCGTAAAAACAAAAGATTCAAAAGGTCTTTTCTGAGAAAAGCCTGAAATATTTTCCAGCTTGGCATCATCATTTATACCGCTGGTCAAATAAGATAGAAAGGTAAAGGCTGATAAATTAAGAAATATATAGGAAACAGAATAGAATATTAAATATTTATATGCTAAATCAAAGGGAAGAAGAAAACCCATTGATATATATCCTGAATGGGCAATGGCAGAGTAAGCCATAATTCTTTTTAAATTCCTTTGTTTTAATGCTGCAAGGTTTCCCCATAAGATTGTTGCAGCAGAGAGAATCCATATCAATGTTTGAAAATTCATCAAGCTTAAAAAATTTATATTTATAAGTCTTATTATAAATATGATTACAGCTAATTTAGGAGCAACGGAAAAATAAGCGGAAATGGGAGTCGGAGCTCCTTCATAAACATCAGGGGTCCAAATATGAAAAGGAACAATGGAAAATTTAAAAAAGATGTTAATTAGGAATAGAATAAATCCTGCGACAAGTCCCAACTTATAATTTCCATTTAAGATTATTTTATCTATATATAATGACCCCGAAGTTCCGTAGATAAAAGCTATACCTAAAAGTCCAACTGAGGATGAAATTATTCCTGTATAAATGTATTTGAAAGAAGCTTCGGAGGATAGTCTATCCTTAACAATGCCGGTTAAAACATAAGAACTAAAAGAGAATATTTCAAAAGATAGAAAAAGAACCAAAAGATTATATGATGATACTATCGATATTAGTCCTGCATTGGCAAAGAATAGTAAGGCATAAAATTCATTATACCTGACCTCTCTTCTTTTATTATAAGAAAAGCTTATTAAGATAATAAACAAGCTTATTGTCGAGATTAGTATTAAAAAGATATAAGATAAACTGTCAGCTAAAAGTTGATTTGAGAAAGCCTTTGTTTTAAGTCCGTAAAAGAGAAAAGCTGGAAGTGGTATAAGAATTGAGAAAAGTATTGAGAAAAAGAAAACAATCTTTTCGGCTTTTTTTATTGAGAGGTCAAGAATTAAAATTAGTATCCCCGATAGAGCGGCTAAAACAACCGGAAGACTTGTAATGTATGTATCACTCACTTTTCAACTCCTCCCTTTATCATCAGATGTTTTTGAACAGAGGGGGGGATTTTAATCATTTTGGTAAAAGTGGATGGGTACACTCCCATCCATATTACGAGGATAATTATAGGAACCATATATAATATTTCTCTCAGATTTAAATCAAATACTTTTTCCTTTAGTCCTTCTTTTACAGGCCCGTTGAAAACTCTTCTGTAGAGCCATAGAAGGTAAGCCGCCCCTATTATAATTCCGGTTGCCGCAAAAACAGCCATGAGCTTATTTGCTTCAAAAGTCCCCCACAAAATCAGAAATTCACCTATGAAACCGTTTAGCCCCGGAAGTCCTGCCGATGAAAACATTATAAGCATAAAAACAGCCGAATAAACAGGCATTAGTTTTGCCACACCTCCGTAATCGGAAATCTGTCTTGTATGGGTTCTTTCATAAATAATTCCTACAAGCAAAAATAAAGCTCCTGTTGACAATCCATGGTTTAACATCTGATAAACACTTCCCTTAAACCCTTCAATGTTTAAGGCAAGAAGGCCTAACATTATCATTCCCATGTGAGAAACACTTGAGTATGCCACAAGACGTTTTATATCCTTTTGAATTAATGCCATCATTCCACCGTAAATAATTCCGATAACCGATAGTATAATCAAAAGTCCCCTGTACTCCATAAAAGCATCGGGGAACAAGGGTATTCCGAATCTTATAAAACCGTAAACTCCCATTTTTAAGAGAACTCCCGCAAGAATCACGGAACCTGCTGTGGGGGCTTCAGTATGAGCATCGGGGAGCCATGTGTGAAAGGGAAATACAGGAACCTTAATCATAAAAGCGAGAGCAAAAGCCAGGAACAACCATTTTTGAGCTGGGTTTGAAAGAGGACCTTTTGCTAACCAATCGGTAAGTTCAAAGCTTGCCCCCCCTGTTGTCTTAAAGTAAAAGATAATGGCAATAAGCATCAAAAGGCTACCCACCATAGTATATAAAACAAACTTAAAACTTGCATAAATTCTGTTTTTACTTCCCCAGACTCCGATTATAAAATACATGGGGATTAGCATAATCTCCCAGAAAAGGTAAAAGAGCAATACATTAAGGGAAACAAAAACACCTATAACTCCTCCTTCAAGCAGGAACATAAAGAATGCAAAACCCTTTTCTCTCTTTGTAATAGATTTTACAGATGCAAAAAATGAGATAGGAAAGAGAAGGCTTGTAAGAAGAATAAGAAGCAAGCTTATACCATCAATACCTATATGAAAATTTATACCGGGGGAAATCCAGCTTTTGTTTATTACAAATTGAAAGTTAGCTCCTCTTATGTCATAGTTCAAATACAGTATCAGAGTTAAAATAAAGTGTCCCAGGGAAAGGAAACCTGAAATCGGAATAATTATCCTTTTTAATTTACGGGGAATAACTAATATGAAAAGAGCAAACAAAAAAGGTAAGCTCAACACATAGAATAACATTTAAACTCCCATTAATAGTAATGTTAAAAGTAATACAACACCGAAAAGAATACTGTAAATATAATCTCTGATTTGGCCTGTTTGCAACTTGGATAATAGTTTACCTAAAAACAGAGTGGTTTTGCCGGAACCGTTAACTGTGCCGTCTATGACAGGTTTATCAAACCATTCGTAAATTCCTTCGGAACCAAAAACAAATGGGTTCACAAATACAAACTCATAAATTTCATCAACATAATATTTATTTAACAATAATTTGTAAATGAATGGAATCTTATTGCTTATTATGACAGGAAGATTCGGTTTTTTAACATAAAGATACCATGCGATTAAAACACCTAAAAACGCAAGAGCAGATGAAAACAGGGTAAGGTTAAGCTCAATACTGTGAATAAAATGAAGCTCACCTTTAACATATATGATTTTATGCAGGTATTCTTCCCAAATACTGTGTTCTGAAATGAATTTCGGCAGAGATACATATCCTCCGATAGCAGCAAAAAAAGCTAATATTATAAGAGGGATTGTCATACTCTTAGGAGATTCGTGAAGATGATGCTTTGTTTCCTCATCCATTCTTTCTTTACCGTAAAAAGTCATAAAAATAAGTCTGAATATATAAAAAGCAGTAAGAAGAGCTGTTAAAACTCCGATGCTCCATAGGATTTTATGTCCTGAAAAATAGGAGCTTGCTAATATTTCATCTTTACTGAAAAATCCTGCAAAGCCGGGAATCCCGGAGATAGCAAGTCCTGCTATAAGAAAGGTATAAAAAGTTACAGGCATGTATTTTCTTAAATTTCCCATTTTCCTCATATCCTGAATCCCACCCATTGCATGGATTACGCTTCCCGCTCCTAAAAATAGTAATGCCTTAAAAAAAGCATGGGTAATAAGATGAAAAATAGCTGCACTGTAAGCTCCGATCCCCGCGGCAAATATCATATAACCTATCTGACTTATTGTGGAGTATGCTAAGACCTTCTTTATATCATTCTGAGTTATTGCAATCGTAGCAGCATAAAATGCAGTAAAAACTCCCACTACGGCAACAACCGTTGATGCAAAGTGGGCAACTGAGAACAAGCCATTAAGCCTCACTATCATATAGACTCCTGCGGTAACCATAGTGGCTGCATGAATGAGAGCACTCACAGGAGTTGGTCCTTCCATTGCATCGGGAAGCCAGACATAGAGAGGAATTTGAGCTGACTTACCGGTTGCTCCGATAAATAGTAAAATACCTATAAGAGAAGCTATTGCATCCGGAATTTTACCTGAAACAGCCGCTGCATTAATTACATCAAAATCAGCGCTTTTAACAGTGTAGAGAAGCCAGAAAATTCCTATCAAAAAGCCCAAATCACCTATTCTGTTAACTATAAAGGCTTTCATTCCCGCTTTTGAAGCTGATTCCTTTTCAAACCAAAAGCCTATCAAAAGATATGAACAGAGACCGACTCCTTCCCAACCCACAAACATCATTATTATGGAAGAGGATAATACAAGTACGAGCATAAAAAAGGTGAAAAGATTCATATAGGCGAAGAATCTTGAAAATGATTTATCCTCATGCATATAGCCTGTGGCATAAACATGGATTAAAAAGCTAACACCTGTTACCATAAGAACCATTACAGAAGAGAGCGGATCCCATTTTAAAGCTATATCTATTTTGAGATTTCCTACGCTTATCCAATTGTAAATTTTGTAAATAATTCCTTCAGATGCTCTTGAAAAATAAAAAAGGCTAATAATGAATGAGATTAGAATTGAGAGGGGAGCGGTAAAAGAAACTATCTTTTTGGATAAATACTTCCCGAAAACAACAAGCACAAATGATGATAATAGGGGAAAAATTAAAACCCAGATCATCCTTTAAGCTCCTTTAAATCCTCTCTCTTTTGAATTTTGTGTTTTCTATAAAGAATAACAGCTATTGCTATCCCTGTCGCAACTTCAATTGCAGCAACAGTAAGGCTGAAAATAACAAAAATTTGCCCGTCAAGATTATTTTTAACCTTGGAAAAGAATACAAACAACAAATTTATTGCATTCAAAGAAAATTCAGCTCCGATTAACATCATTATGAAAGTTTTCTTTGAAATAAATATCGCAATTCCTATTAAAAAAAGGACTATGGAGAGAAATATCACAGAATAACCGCAAATCATTTGTCTTTCCTCTCTTTTGCAAAAATAAGCACTCCTATAATACCCACTATAATCAATATGGATATTAATTCAAAAGGATAGATATAGTGCTTAAAAAATTCTCTGGAAAGCTCAACCGTTGAAGTCGGATTAAGTGAAACAGCTGATTTGTCAAACTTTAATAAAATAGCTGAAAGATCAATGAAAAGAACAAAAAGTAAAAGAGCTCCGAACCACCATTTTCTTAATTTTGTAAGAGAATTATATTCATACTTATAAAACATAACCGCCATAACTATCATTACAACCCCTGCGCCTGCATAAATTATAATTTGTAATGCCGCAATAAAGGGAGCTCCGAAAAGAGCGAAAATCCCTGCCATAGCTAAAAGAGAAACCACAAGTGAAAAAACAGAATAAACAGGTTCCCTTGAAAAAAGAATAAAAATTCCACAACCTGTCACCACTAACGACAATACTAAAAAAATTATAGTTTCAAGCATTTGTTTTTTATTTTATTTTATTGTTTTTGGTTTGTCAACAAAATACGGAAATATTTATTTTTTGGTGGGATCCTCCTGAAATTAGAAAGGTAAAGATTGACTGAAAAACTTTTTTATGCTAAAAATTATATAGGAAATATTTAGAAGGAGGTCAATATGGAAAAAAAGAATAAAAGTGAAGAAAATAAAGTAAAGCAAGTTGTCGGATTCAAAATAGGAAACGAAGAGTATGTTATAGATATTTTAAAAGTCCAGGAGATTATAAAGCCTGTGGATATTACCCCAATTCCGGATTCTCCGGATTTTATAGAAGGTGTTATAAATTTAAGAGGTGTGGTTATTCCCATTGTATCATTACGAAAAAGGTTTAATTTTGGCGAAGCTGAAAATGATAAAGATACAAAGATAATTGTAACAAAAATAGATGGTCATTTTATAGGATTTTTAGTTGATAGGGTAACTGAGGTTTTAAGAATACCTTCGAATTTAATTGAACCTACACCTCCGCTGATAAGTAAAATAGGTTCGGAATTTTTGGCAGGTGTGGGGAAATTGGATGATAGACTTGTGATTTTTATCGATATAGACAAGATACTATCACCGGAAGAGAAGGAAGCTATAGAAAAATCCTTATAGATTCTTATTTGACTCTATTTTTTTGAAAAGATTAAATGCAAAATCTCTGAGCTCTTTGTCAGATTTTGTTTCCACTTCTTTTCTGGATAATGGGGGGAGAAACTCAATGGTTAATTTTGCGGGATATATGAGTTTTCTACCTTTGGGCATTGCATAATAGAAACCTTGGAAATAAACCGGTAATATGGGTAGCTGGTGTTCTTTAGCAAGCACAAATGCTCCTCTTTTGAATCTTTTGAGTTTTCCGTCTAAGCTTCTTGTTCCTTCAGGAAAAATTCCTATACTATCCTCTTTTTCTTCCTTTATTATGTTAATAGCTCTTCTTACCGCTTCCTCAGCTTTTCTGGGATTTTCTCTGTCAACGGAAATAAAGTGGGCAACCTTTAAGGCCCAGGAGATGATTGGGAGCTTATCAACACCTGATTTATAAAAGAATCTCAGGGTTCCGGGGAAAACCTTGAAAAGAATGATCGGATCAAGAAAACTTGTGTGATTTCCGATAATAATCCACTGTTTGTTCTTAAATTTTTCTTTATTAAAGTTGATAACTTCTAACTTCAGTCCAAGAACAAACATCAAAACGGAGATAGCAAACTTTGCATAAGCGGTTAGAACTGTCTGCCAACCTGTCAAATATACAATAATTGTGGGAATGATTGAAACTATTATAAAAAAAATCAATAAAATAGCTGCTATTATGTTTCTTACATAAACAAAAAACTTAGATGTTAAATTTAAATGCGAGGCCTGTGACATTATCCTTGCTTCCCCTTAAAAGAGCTTGATCAACTAAAAAGGATACAGCATCTTTTACTCCTCTGTTTTTGAAAACATTCACTATCTCATTGTTTGTAAACATTTCATGGAGACCATCTGTTGTTAAAAAAAAGATATCCCCTTTTTTTGCCTCTATTCTTTTTATTTTTTGTGGTGATATGCTTAACTTGACTCCCACTGATTGAGTTAAAACATTTTTGTTTGGATATGATTCAATATCCTCTTTTTTTATCAATTTGAGACGCCTTAAGGTATTAATAAGGCTATGATCTGTAGTTAACTGTAAAATTTTATCTCCTCTCACAAGATATATACGAGAATCTCCCACATGAACCAGAGAACCCACTTTGTTTATAAAGACAATTACAGAAAGAGTTGTTCCCACGATAATATCCTTTTCATAATTATTTGTCATGTTTCTAATCTGATTATGGGCATAAAAGAGAGCTTTTTCCAATAATATATCCGTGTCAAATTCATCTTTAAAATAGTTCTTCTTATAAAATTCAAGGCAAAAATCGACAGCCAGCTTTGAGGCAAGATCTCCGTGGGAATGTCCTCCCATACCATCGGCAATGGCAATAAAATAATGATTTTCTCCTATCTCATAAAACCTGAAATAATCTTCGTTTCTATTTCTATAATTACCCTTTTCTGATTTTCCAAACCAAATAATCTTGTGCATCAGGAATTATGGATATTTTTAACTCTTTTTAAAACGAGTTTTGCTATTAATTTCAAAGATTTGAATACACCCACACCCTTTATGGCAATGGCTTCAATAACAGGTTCCCCTTTTCTCCTTAATTCTTTAACTAATGTCTCCACGGGTAATGCTGTTTTTAGATCCCTTTTATTTAATTGTAATATATATGGGAGAGTATAAAAATCAATTCCATAATCCGAAAGATTTTCTATCATATCATTGATACTTTCAATGTTTGCTTCCAATCTATCTTCCTGAGAATCCGCTACAAAAATAATGCCATCGACTCCCTTTAAAATAAGCTTTCTGCTTGCTGAATAAAAAACCTGTCCCGGTACAGTATAAAGAGAAAATTTCACATCAAAATTCCCGATTTTCCCTAACCCCATTGGCAAAAAATCAAAAAAAAGTGTTCTCTCGGTTTGTGTGGGAATGGAAGTAAAAGGTCCTCTGTTTTTCTCATCTAATTTATCATAAATGTATTTCAGGTTTGTGGTTTTTCCGGAAAGTCCCGGGCCATAATAAACTATTTTGAATTCAAGTCTCTTTTCCAAATAATTAACAAAAACCATTAATCTTCATCCCCGAACAATTTGTCTATATCATCTTCAGTTATTTCCGGAAAAGGAGATTCAAGCTCCCCGAAGTTAGCTTTGTCCTTATCAATTTTATTCAAAATTGATTCAAAGATTGTTTCAAGAGCTTTTCCCGCTTTTGTCATCTTTAATCTTATCAAACCTATCGTTGTGCTCTTATCAAATATAACTCCTAAAATAAATCTTTCTCTTATAAGATTTATTTGAAAACTTATTTGCTTGCCCTCACTGGATATTGAAAAAAACTTTTCCCCGCCGATTAATTCTCCCACTCTTACACTTGCCGCTATTATACCTGCTGTCAATGAAGATAATGTAGGCAAATCCACATTCGGGATCTCACCTATGTAAGAAATAATCTGCCCCGATTGATCAGCTAAAAACACAAGATCTGATTTGCATTCATCCTTTAACCTTGAAATAACATCTTTTATTTTCTTATAATCTTCTTCATACAATAATAAAATTTCTTCCATTTTTAAAATCTCTCTATTTTTTTAAAATTATCTCATATTTCATATCTTTTTTCAAAAGCTTTTAAAAGAGTAATTTCATCTGTGTAGTCTATGTCCGAACCAACCGGTAATCCTATTGACAATTTTGTTATCTTAATGGAGGGATATTTGGAGAGAAATTTTTTAAGGTAAAGAGAAGTTGCTTCACCCTCCACTGTTGGATTCGTAGCGATTATAATTTCTTCAACTTCTCCCTTTGAAACAATCTTCTCAAGTTTTTTCAGATGTAAATCCTCCGGGCCAATTCCTTTTAAAGGGGAAAGCGCCCCTAAGAGAACAAAATATTTCCCTTTGTAAACTCCTGTTCTCTCAATCGAATAGAGATTGTAAGGTTGTTCAACAATACAGAGCTTTTTGGAATCTCTCTCATCTGAAGCACAGATAGGGCAGGGGTCAGTATCTGTAATATTATTGCATACACTACAGTGGAAAAGTTTGTCCTTTAAACCTGAAATATTTTCTCCCAACTCTCGAAGCTCTGATTTGTCCATTTTTAAAAGGTGGAAAACAATTCTTTGAGATGATTTTCTCCCTAAACCGGGAATTTTTCTTAAAAGTTCTATAACCTTATTTAAAACCTCTGGATACTGATACGAGCTCATTAAACAATCTATTAAAACAGACCCGGGATATTCATTCCGGGAATATTTGGCAATTTGGATTGTAGCTCTTGATCAACTTTTTCTGAAGCACTGTTTACAGCTGATACTATTAAATCTTCAAGAGTTTCAATATCCTCAGAATCAACTATTTCCGGATCAATTTTTACGGACAACACCTCCTTTTTGCCATTCATTTTAACTTTAACCATGTCTCCACCTGCACTTCCCTCAACCTCAAGTGTTTCCATCTCATGCTGAAGTTTTTCCTGAGCATCCTTTACCATTTTAAAAATTTGATTAATATCAACACCTTTCAATTTATCCTCCTTTTTTTATTTCTATTATTTCTCCCTTAAAGAGATCCAGGAAATCTTTTATTTTCGGGTCCTCTGTGATTTCTTCAATGGAGTTTTTCTTTGAGATACTTTTTTCTAATACTGTTTTTACAATATAAGTTTTTCCCGTAACCTTTTTTATAATTTCTAACAAATCATCCTTTTTATCCATTAATATATCCTGAGTGGCTTTTCTGTTGCCGGGAATAACAAAGATAATATTATTTTTATCAATTGACACGCTTACTACATCCTTTAAGGAATTGTATAAAAAACTCTCTGATTCCTGCGCCTCTTCTATTAATAGTTCCAAAAGTTCGGAAGGTTTATCCGATTTTAAAGTTTTATCAATGATTTCTTTTTTGTCCGGGTTAATGTTATCTTTTTTTTCATTTATATCTTTTTTTGGAGATTCTGTTGTATCATTTTTTTTTAAGCCAGATTCTCCTTCGGAAACAATATCATTAAGGTCAACAGCCTCCTGGGCATAAATTAAATTTAAAAATATGATTTCGAGCAGGTATCTTTTATTTAAACTTTTCCTGAAAGAATACTCGTATTTTTCCAATATATTTAAAAGCCTTAACAGGGTCAATGATGAAATAATTCCTCTGTTTTTCTCAAAAAAGCTTTTTTCTCTCTCCGAAAAACTATCATCAAAATTTCCCGTTTCTTTGAAGAACAGAAAATTTCTAAGGTACTCAAAAAATTGTTTATAAAAATGGTAAAAATCCTCACCTGAAACAAAAAGATTTTCAACAATTTTCAAAATTTTTATTTTATCCCTTTTAAATACTGCTAAAAAACTCTCCTCTAAGAGATCTTCATTTATTATTCCTAATATGTTGTTTAAATCATCATCTTTTACTTTATTGCTATAGGAAGCTATCTGCTCAAAAATACTCAATGCATCACGCATGCTCCCCTCGGAAACCTCTGCTATTCTTCCCAGTGCCCATTCGGAAACTTCAATTTTTTCCTCTTCTGCTACAAATCTTAATCTTTTTTTTATCTCGGAAAATGGAATTCTTCTGAAGTCAAGAGTTATGGATCTGGAGATAACTGTTGGCAAAACCTTATGAAATTCTGTTGTTGCAAGGATAAATACAGTGTGTTCGGGAGGTTCTTCCAGTGTTTTTAAAAGAGCATTAAAAGCCTCATTGGTGAGCATATGAACTTCATCTATAATGATTACCTTAAATCTTCCTTTTATCGGTTTGTATTTTACGATTTCTCTTAATTCTCTCACCTGATCTATTCCTCTGTTTGATGCACCATCAATCTCTATTACATCCGGGAAATTACCCTCTGTAATTTCTATGCAATTTGAGCATTTGTTGCAGGGCTCTTCAACAACTCCGGTTTTACAGTTTAAGGCTTTAGCAAATATCCTTGCCACGGAGGTTTTGCCGACACCTCTCATTCCTGAAAATATGTAAGAATGGTGAATTTTGCCTGATTTTAATGAATTCTGAAGGATTTTTACAATATGCGGTTGATAGATAACATCTTTAAACTGTTGAGGTCTATACTTTCTTGCAATTGCCCTGTATTCAGACATCCTTTTTTCCTTAAAACGGGGATACTGGTACGTACAGGGTCTTACTTATCGCTGCTCCCTTTCGGGCCTGACGAGGTTCGTAAGTCTGCACTACCAGTCCCCATAATCCTGAAATTATACCAGACTTATTGATTTTAGTAAATTTACCCCTTTGCGTCAAAAATAATCTTACCGAAGCTTTATGGAGTATATTTTCAATTTTTCACGATTTTTAATCCGTTTTAAGTATTGATAAAAATGCTTCCTGAGGAATTTCAACCCTTCCTATTTTTTTCATTCTCTTCTTTCCCTCTTTCTGCTTTTCCAAAAGTTTTCTTTTTCTTGTTATATCCCCTCCGTAGCATTTCGCAAGTACATTCTTTCTCAGAGGTTTTACTGTTTCCCTTGCAATAATCTTTCCCCCTATTTTTGCCTGTAAAACAACCTCAAAGAGCTGTCTCGGAATGGCTTTCTTTAATTTTAATAATATGTTTCTTCCCCTTCTGTATGCAATGTCTTTGCTAACAATCAGACTTAAAGCATCAACAGGCTCACCATTAATGAGAATCTCAAGTTTCTCCAGTCTTGATTCCTTAAATCCGATAAAATCATAATCAAATGAAGCATAGCCGCTTGTCAGAAGTTTTATATTATCATAAAATTCAACGACCATTTCGGCAAAGGGAACTTCATAGGTTAAAATCACCCTCTGCTCTGAAATGTATTCCATTGTTTTATATGTTGATCTCTTTGTTTCCATAAACTTCATTATTGTTCCCACATATCTCTGCGGAGTGAAAATCTGAACTTTCATAAAGGGTTCTTCTATCTTCAAATATTCGTTTTTCGGAGGAAGTTTTGCGGGAGAATCTATCTCAATTTTATTACCAT
>JALVQI010000238.1 GCA_027031485.1 Candidatus Aminicenantota bacterium
CTTGATATCCCATGGGACACCCCTGTGTTGATTTTTTTTAAAATACTTATATATCATACACCTTCACGCGGAGGTGTCCCAATCCTCTGTTTTTTTCAGGACACTACTGGAAAAAAGTATATTATTTGAATTATTATTAATTTTCACTATTTCCAAGCTGTACCGGATTAAGCAATTACAAAACAAAATCAAGATAATTATTAAGTGAAATCTGAGTAAAGGTTGAATTTGGCAAATTTTTCCAATCATTTGGCTGTTTAAGTTTTTTCCGAATTGAATATTTAATCTCAAAGCCTTTTAACTTACCATCTATTTCTTCAACAAGATCAATCTCCCTCCCGCTGTATGATTTCCAAAAGTATATATTACCGTAAAATCTTGAATAGATATTTTTCTTATACCTTTCAATAAAAACAAAATTTTCAAAAAGGGCTCCTATATCATTTCTATTCTCCAATATGTTAAAATCAGAAATAACTCCGTTTCTCACACCCAAATCAAGGAAATAATATTTGCTCTTTTTTCTTATTGTCTTTCTTTTATTTGAATAGTATGGTCCTACCTTTTTTATAATAAAAGTCTTTTCCAAAAGATCAAGATATCTTTCAACAGTTTTTGAATCAACTCCTATTGCATTTGATAATTCATTTTTTGAAACCTCAGACCCTATTTGATGGGCAAGTAGCTTTAAAAGATCATAAAGTTTTTTTGAACTCTTAACCCTATCAAAGGATAGAATATCCTTTAAAAGATAAGAGTTTACAAGCTCAGTAAGAATCTCTATTTTCTCACCCTTTGTCTTAGAAGTGATAACTTCAGGATAAGAGCCGAAGAGTAAGAACTCTTCAAGATTTTCTTTTAATTCATACTTAGTATAATAATCAGTTAGCTCTCCCTGCCAAACAGGTAATAGAAGGAGAGTTCTTTTTCTCCCTGTAAGAGGTTCTCCCACTTTTTGAGATAGGTCAAAAGATGATGAGCCTGTGGCAATTATCTTTTTCTCCGGAAATTTATCTATCATCATCTTTAAGGCAAAGCCGATTTCCTTTATCTGTTGTCCTTCATCAATGATTAAAAGATCTATATCTTTTAAAAACTCAGAGATTAATTTTAAATCCCTCGAAGAAAGAATAGTTGAAACCCTTATATCATCGCCTGTAACATATCTTTTCCTCTTATTAAACTTCTTATAATATTTCTCAACAAGAGTCGTCTTACCCACTCTGCGAGGCCCATAGATTATAAGCACTTTTCCTTTTTTGAAGAACTTTTCCAAATTATCATATTTTCTCTTTATATATTTCATATTATTTTATAGCACAAAAAAGACAAAAAGTAAATCTTTGGACTTGCAGTCCTGATTTTTATGTAAAAATTGGGAGTTGTCATCCGAATTTTTTAATAATTTTTTTGATTTTCATTAAAAATTTGACAGCCTGTCTTGTTATACTAAAAATGTACGGGCTTTAAAAAAGGGTTTACAGGTGAACAAAACATAGCAATATTGCAGAATTTGATATGGAAAAATAATTAATTTTATCGGGGCTTGTTTTATTTTTTAGATTAAGTTATAATAACCGTGGTTATGATAACCACAGTTATTATAGAGGAGTTACAATGAGGTTTATTGACAGAGAAAAAGAGTTTGCTACCTTAAAAAAAATACTTGAAAAATCAAGAAAATTCTCACAGATGACAATTGTTTCAGGAAGAAGAAGAATTGGGAAAACAAGATTACTTCTTGAATTCTTTAAAGACAAAAAATTTTTATACTTTTTCATATCAAGAAAATCTGAGCCTTTGCTGTGCGAAGAATTTACCGAAGAAATCAAAACCAGATTAAATAAAGAAATCATAGGTAAAATAAATAGTTTTTCTGATATTTTTAAATTTTTAATTGATTATTCAAAAACAAAACATTTGAATCTTATAATTGATGAAGTTCAGGAATTTTATAAGATCAACAAATCCGTTTACTATGACATACAGAAGCTCTGGGATATGAATAAGGAAGAGGCAAAAATCAATTTAATCTTCTCAGGTTCTGTCTATTCCATAATGAAAAAAATTTTTGAAGACAGTAAAGAACCTCTTTTTAATAGAGCCAACAATAGAATAAATTTAACTCCTTTGAGTCCTTCAACTTTAAAAAGTATTTTAAAAGAAAAAAAATATTTAACAGAAGATAATCTTTTGAATTTTTACACAATTACAGGAGGAATGCCCAAGTATATAGAGATCTTTTATGAAGAAGAAGCCTTTGAATTAAATAAAATGCTTGATATTATTTTTTATGAGAATTCCATTTTTATAGATGAAGGAAAAAATATTTTAATAGAAGAATTCGGAAAGGATTATTATAACTATTTTTCAATACTTTCACTTATCGCAAGCTCAAAAACCTCAAGAAGCGAAATAGAATCAATCCTTGAAATAAATGTCTCAGGATTTCTTGAGAGACTGGAAAAAGATTACGGAATAATAAAAAGAGTAAAACCTGTTTTAGCAAAACCGGGTTCAAAAAAACAAAAATATGAAATAATTGATAATTTTCTGAACTTCTGGTTTAGATTTATTTATAAAAATCAAACAATAATACAGGCGGATAATTTTGATTATTTAAAAGAGTTGGTAAAAAGAGATTTTGATACATACAGAGGCATATTTCTTGAAAAACTTTTTATTGAATATTTGAAGGGAACAGGGAAATATACTCAAATTGGAAAATATTGGGAAAGGGGACATAAGAATGAAATTGATATTGTTGCGATTAATGAAAGAGAAAAAGAGGTTGAGCTTTTTGATGTGAAATTAAAAGAAAAAAAATTAAATATAAATGAACTTAAAAAGAGATCCACAAAATTAATTAAAAAATCTCCAGGCTATAAAATCAAATACAGAGGTTTAAGCCTCAAAGATTTGAATCTTATATAAATTTATAAAGCACATTTTCTATTACTATTTATCACTAAAACTTGAGAACTCCAATAAAATTTGACAGCCAGCTTCCTTTGTGTTAAAAAAAGATTGTTTTTTTTTTAATAAAAGATGGTTGAAACATACTCGTCTTTACTTTTAATGGCGGGAATATGATGGATTTATTATTTTAAGGAGAATACATTTAAGGAATTTAAACATGAAAAAGTTATTTTTATTTTTAATTTTTTTAATTATTTTTTCTGTATTTGGAGTGACTAAAAACGTATATTATGTTTCCACCACCGGAGATGACAGCAATTCCGGATTAAGCGAATCACAGGCGTGGCGAACCATTGCATTTGCAGCCTCATCGGCAAGCCCCGTATCACCGGGTGACATTGTATATATCAAAGCCGGAAATTATGGAAATGAAAAAGTGGTTTTTGAAACCGATGGCACAAAAGGGAACCCAATTATTTTTGAAGGATATCAAACAGTTCCCGGTGATAACCCCGATCTTAAATGGGAATACGGAGACTCTCTTAACGCAAGTGTGATGCCTTTGTTAGACGGTGGTGATAGATCTATTGGAATAGGTATTAAAGCACATAACAGGAAATATATTATAATTAAAAATATTCAGATAAGAAATTATCGTTTTGGTTTATATGCATGGAATGCACATAACATTAAAATCAGCAATATTATTGCCATGAATTTTGGTGATATAAATGCAGAATATGATGGATATGGTATTGTTTTAGGTTCTCTGGCAAGTAATAATACGATAGAAAACTGTTCTGTTCTAAATGCGGCAGCAGAAGGGATCTCTATTTACGGAGACAATAACTATTTAAAAAATTGCCGTGTTTATGGGGATGATAAGTCCACAGGGGATAAGAGCGCCACAGATTATTATATTCACATCGGTGGTAACAACAACATAGTAGAGAGCTGCTATGTGGAACGTATCGGTAATCTGGTGCACGGTGGGCACGGGATTGATATAAAGGGCAATTGCGAAAACAATTTGATTCTAAACTGTGTTTCCAAAGGGATGAGAGAAGAAGGCTTTGAATTGCGTCACAGGGGAGTCAGATATAACACTCTGGAAAATTGCATTACCATTAATGGTGGATATGCCATCAGAGATGGAGCCAGCTATAACACTATAAAAAACTGTAAATCAATTAATGCTTCATATGCGGCAGTTCTCTTTTATGATACGGATGAAGACGGTGGTGCGCATTATTGCGGAAGGTATAATGTATTTGAAAACTGCATTTTTCAAGATACGAAGGGATATGAAATAAGCTTTGTTGAGTATAATCTGGCTTCAATAGCTGATTCCAACACCTTTGTAAATTGCGTTTTTGACGGCGGAGAATATTTGTTCAATTGCGATCGTGAAAATAAAAATAATAAAATGGTAAATTGCATTGTTACAAATGTGAAAAATTATTACACGACTGCAAACAATCAACCTATAGAATATCCCTTGAACTTTGATTTTGAATATACTGTTTTCTGGAACAATGGATTTGATTCTCCTTCCGAAGTTAATGTTATGACAATTGATCCCGAATTTGTTGACATTTCCAATAATGACTATCATTTAAGGTCAACATCTCCCTGTATAGATGCAGGAACTTCCGAAGGTGCCCCCCTAACCGATTTTGATGGAAACCCCAGACTTCCTGCGAATCACAGCTCTCTTAAACCCATAATACCCCGAGCCGAGTTTGAAACTAACTTCAGACCAATTGTTAATCGTGTGGATATAGGGGCTTACGAATATTTGAGAAATCCGTTGGTTGATCTTTCCCACGGTAGATCTTCCTCTAATACAAATTTTACACACACAAGTTCAACTTCAGATAAAATTATTATAAATGCAACTAAATCCGACTGGAATAA
This sequence comes from Candidatus Aminicenantota bacterium, assembly GCA_027031485.1. Taxonomy (GTDB): domain Bacteria; phylum Acidobacteriota; class Aminicenantia; order JAMOAD01; family JAMOAD01; genus JALXDT01. The sequence continues at coordinate 4,837 of JALVQI010000238.1, forward strand.
TATTAAAATTTACGATATATCTGGCCATGATGTTACGAAACTTATTCGCAAGACAATACTCAATAAAAGACTAATCTTACTTGATTTAACAAAATTAAAACACGGAATTTACCTCGTAAAGACTAACTCAACCACAAAGAAAGTTTATAAAAAATAAGTGATTTAATAGTAATTTTGACTATTTATATTCATTTAATAAATTTTTAAGATTTTTTTCAATAAATCAAGCAAAGCCAAATTTTGCACAGTATCATAATTTTCAATATAAATCTTCATTACTTTTATAGTCCTATTTTAATTGTTCTTTATCTAAACAAACTTTTTCATAATTCTCCCTAACCACAAAAAACAATTTGACAGCCTATTTTTATTGTGTTAAAAAATATTGTTGGCTATAAAAAAAGTTGATGAAAATGATTATTGGGAGGACCTTTTGTTTTACCCGATCATGAGGTAGCATTTTTAATGAGGAGAAAAAATATGAGTAAAAATAAAAGTAAACAAAGAACAATTAACAACCGACATAGGTTATGTGAGAGTGGAAAGCAACAATTGCTTTTTTTCACTAAAACAGTTAATCTTATTGTCGGAATAATAATTATAAATTAAATAAGGAGGTTGAAAATGGGAATGTTTAAGGATTTTAAGGATTTTGCTATTAAGGGGAATGTAGTGGATATGGCTGTCGGCATTATTATTGGCGCTGCATTCGGCACTATCATCAAGTCTTTGGTGGAAGATGTTCTCATGCCGCCAATAGGATTACTGATAGGTAAAGTTGATTTCTCTAATTTATTTATTGTTCTTAAAGAGGGTACTAAAGTGGCAGGTCCCTATGCGAATCTTGCGGATGCCAGGGCAGCCGGGGCTGTCACGATTAACTACGGCTTATTCCTAAATACAGTAATCAGTTTTCTTATAGTTGCTTTTACCATATTTTTCGTCATCAAACAAATTAATAAATTGAAAAAAGAAGAGGAGGCAGAGCCTGAGGAACCGACGACAAAGGTGTGCCCAAAATGCTTTACCACTATTCCTATCAAGGCGACACGTTGTCCAAACTGCACTTCGGAAATTTAAACAAAACAATATATCTGTAATTAACAATTTACAGTTTTAAATTGATGGTTTCTCCACCCTCAAAATCAATTTGACAGGCTATAACTTTTTTGTTATAAAACATTACAAATGAGAAATAAACCCTTACTTTTTTTATTGCTAATAACAGCTTTGGCAACAATCATTTTTGCTCAGGGTAAGCAAAATGAGGTCAAATATGAAGGGACAGAATGGACAAATATCTGGATACCTTCTGCTAATAAAAGTGATCTTCCCCGTATTCTGCTTATCGGTGATTCAATAACTCAAGGTTATTACAATTTTGTGAAAGACAGCTTACAAGGAAAAGCTTACGTTGCCTATTATACCACTTCCAGAGGTATTGTAGACCCTGTACTTTTTGAAGAAATCAAAATTCTTATCAAATATCATAAATTCAAAGTTATCCATTTCAACAATGGTTTACACGGTTTTTACTATACACCCGAACAATATGAAACAGGGTTAAAAAAATTAGTTAAGCTGTTAAAAAAATACGGTCAAGGTGCCGAATTAATCGGGGCGACTTCCACCCGTGTTTTACCCGGATTTAAAGGGTGGAAAACAGATGAATATAATCAAAAACTAATTGAAACTCGCAACAGGATAATGATTAAAGTTTGTAGAGAAAACAATATTGAGGTAGATAATTTATACGAAGTTACAAAAGACCATCCCGAGTGGTTTGCTGCCGATAAGATACACTATAAAAAAATCGGCTTTAAAGAGCTCGGAAATCAAGTTACAAAATATATTTTGAAAAAGCTTGGCGTTTCTCATACCGGAAAAAACTTATGATTTGAGTTTCATCTGGATTGATATGAAAGCAAAGTATGTGATAATAACCAAACATTCAAAGGGAAAATAAATATGAGAAAAAATATCTGCATACTCATTGCAATCTTTCTCTTCAGCATAAGTGTAAATGCTCAGGTGGAATTTTTTGTTTCCCCGACGGGCAATGATATGAATCCGGGTACTGCTGAACAGCCCTTGGCATCATTAACGGGTGCTCGCGATGCCATACGTAAATATAAAAAAGAACATAATTCAAAGGTTACTTTTATTGTTACAATTGAAGATGGTGTTTACACCATGAAAGAGCCTCTTGTTCTTACTTACGAAGATAGCGGGACGCCTGAGCATCCGGTTATCTACAGAGCGGACAAAGGTGCCAAACCAGTGTTTAGCGGAGGAAGAAAGATTACCGGATTTAAGGTAAACAAAGACGGCGTCTGGGAAGTAAAAATCCCGGAGTGTGCCTCCTTTGATCGGAGATTTGATCAGCTTTATGTTAATGGCAAAAAAGCAACTCTTGCACGAACGCCAAATACAGGTTTTATAAAAATAGCCGGAGTTAAAGAAACCGTTTTGGAAAAAGGAACCGGCAGAATTTACAGAAAAGCACGGCAAACATTGATATTCAACGATCAAAATCTGGAATCATTAAAAAATCTAACTCATGATGAACTGAAACTTTTACGTTTCAGTACATATCATAAGTGGGATTTCACTCTCAGGTATGTCGATGAAATTAAATTCAAAAATGATAGTATCGCAATAATCACTACAGGCCGGGGAATGAAACCCTGGAATCCAATCAAAAAAAACGGACGCATAATTTTTGAAAATTTTGCTGCTGCTCTTGACTCTCCCGGCGAATGGTTTTTAAATAGCAAGGGAACACTATTCTATATCCCTCTGCCGGGACAAACTCCCGAAAATACGGAGATAATAGCTCCCGTCTTAAATAGTTTGTTGATTATTAAAGGGGATATTCCCAATAATAAAATAGTTGAAAACATTAAATTTGAAGGAATTTCATTTAAGTATTCCCATTACCGTTTTCCGAAAACCGGACATGAACCCAATCAAGCAGCGGTTTCCATCAATGCTGCCATTATGCTCAGAGGAGCAAAGAATATTACTTTTTCTAATTGCGAAATTTCAAATACGGGACAACATGCCATTTGGTTTGAAAAAGGATGTAGAAATTCACTTGTAGAGCATTGCTTTCTCCATGATCTCGGAGGAGGTGGTATTTACATAGGTAAAGATGTTCCTTTAAAAGAGATTGAGCAGACTAAAAATATCAGATTAAACAATAATATTATTCATTCGGGAGGCAAGGAGTTTCCGACTTCTGTCGGAGTCTGGGGCGGGCATAGTTCAGACAATGAGATAACACACAATGACATTGCAGATTTTTACTACACGGGGATATCTCTGGGGTGGATCTGGGGCTATAAACCAAGTGTTTCAAAAAGGAATAAAGTTACATACAATCATATTCATCATATTGGCTGGGATTTATTAAGCGATCTGTCCGGCATATATACTCTGGGGCCTTCGGAAGGAACCGTTATAAGCAACAATGTTGTCCATGATATCCATGCTTATTC
>JALVQI010000239.1 GCA_027031485.1 Candidatus Aminicenantota bacterium
TGGAATTAGATTTCTTCACCTACTGGGTGAAACCCAATTCAGGTACCCGGTGGGTGAAGATACTATATTTTACTATATTCTCCGCCTTTCTTCCACTCTATTTACCGCCCTTATCCGATTTTTAGGGCCATAAAAATCGGATAGAAGGTTTTTAAATAATAGGTTTAGTGAAATTTTTGGAGTGATTTTTAGATTTTTTATCATAAGCTTTTCTTATTGCCGGTGTTTCAAGTGTGAGTTTCGGTCTTTCATCCCACCAATCCTCCTTTCATATTCTCAGAGCCATCTGACTTTTATAATACTTTTCGGGAATCGGATGGGTTCCGAAAACAACTTTGATTCCATACTTTTACTCAATAAACTCTTTAAAATACATGATAGAGGGAAAGGGAGGACAACCCACTATAAAACCTGTTGCAAGATGCATTACGGAAACTCCCATTTTATCTATTTCCTATGAGGCTGTTCTTTATTTGTTAACAAAAAATGCTATAATTAGAAATGAATAAAAAAGGGTATTATGCGGATCCGCATTTTCATCTTGAAAGCAAAAAGTTTTCCGAAGACAGAGAGGAGGTCATAATAAGGGCGAAAGAGAGTGGATTAAACTATCTTTTATCTCCCATGGATTTTACGGAGGATGAAAATGAGCTTGAACCTGTGATTTCAATCGCCGAAAGAACGGAAAACTATTTTTTATCATTCGGAGTTCACCCTCACAATTCAAAATTCTGGAATGGTAAAACAGAAGAAGAGCTTTTAAATTTGATTAAAAACAGGAAGAATGTTGCTGTAGGTGAAATAGGGCTTGATTATTATTACAATCTCTCTCCGAAAGAGGATCAGATATCAGCCTTTAAGGCTCAAATAGCGATAGCAAAAGAGTTCGGATTTCCCGTAATAATTCACCTCAGAGATGCTTTTGATGATGCTGCAAAAATTCTTTTTGATAAAAATATAAAGGGAGTTTTGCACAGCTATACGGGAGATACTGAGTTTTTAAGAGAGGGATTAAAAAACAATTTTTTTGTCTCATTTTCAGGTATGCTCACATTTAAGAAGGCCGAAAACATAAGAGAATCTTTCCTTGAAACCCCGATAGATAGGCTTTTACTTGAAACAGACTCTCCCTATCTTGCACCTGTTCCTATGAGAGGGAAAAGAAATGAACCCTCTTTTGTAAGATATACGTATAAAAAGGCCTCCGAGCTTTTAAATCTTGAGGAGGAAGTTTTAAAATTAAAACTGGAGGAGAATTTTGAAAGGATATTTTTACAAAAATCTTAAATTAATAGTTTTATTTGTTTTAATTGCTTTTTTGATTGTTCCGCTTTTTTCCTATGAAGCCGGGATCAGTGCGGACGAACCTCTTGCGGTTTTGGCAGGCAAAAAGATAATAGAGATGGGAGGAAATGCTGTTGATGCCGCTGTTACGATAGGCTTTGTCATGGCGGTAACCTACCCCCAGGCAGGAAATATCGGAGGCGGGGGCTTTATGATAATCAAAATGAAGAATAAGGAGCCTGTATTCATAGATTACAGAGAAACAGCCCCTGCAAACTTTGATCTTAAAGCTTTTTTTGATAAAAAAGGGAATTTTGTAAAAACAAGGTCAACAATAGGTTATCTTGCATCCGGGGTTCCCGGAACCGTTAAAGGACTTTACAAAGCATGGAAGATGTATGGAAAGCTTGATTGGAAAACTCTGCTCCAACCTGCCATTGAACTTGCTGAAAAGGGATTTATCATAAGACCCTATCTTGCAAAATCTTTTAAAAGATACGAAAAAATCTTTATGCTTTTTCCCGATTCAAAAAGAATATTTTTAAACAATGGAAAGGGATACATTCCGGGAGACAGATTGATTCAGACGGAGCTTGCAAAGACTTTAAAGCTCATAGCTGAAAAGGGACCCGACGGTTTTTACAAAGGAGAGGTTGCAGATAAGATTGAAAAGGATTTCACATCAAACGGAGGCTGGATTACAAAAAAAGACCTTGAAAATTATGAAGCAAAATTGAGAAAGCCTGTTGTTGTTAATTATAAAGAATACAGGATAATTTTACCCTCTCTCCCATCATCAGGCGGACCTGTTATAGCCGAAATTTTAAACATATTTAAGAATTTCAATATTCCCAAAGATGATTTTCACTATTACAATCTTCTTGCGGAAGCCATGAAGGTTTCATTTTTTGACAGGTCCTATTATATGGGAGATATGGATTTTCACAAGGATCTCCCCTATTCGGCTTTTTTTAATAAGGAATATGCAAAGGAAAAGGCAGAGCTCATAAAATTGGGAAAGGTTTTAAAGATAGAAAGAGATAAAATGCCATCACCCTTTCAGTATGAAAAAAACAATACCACACACTTTTCAGTGGTTGACAGAGAGGGTAATGCTGTATCAAACACATATACATTAAACTCAATCTTTGGCTCAGGTGTGATTGCAAAGGGAACGGGAGTTATAATGAACAATGAAATAGATGATTTCGGGTTCGGAGAAAAAAATGCAAATCAGTTCGGACTTATCACCTCAAAGTATAATCTTGCAGGCCCCGGAAAGAGAATGCTAAGCTCAATGAGTCCCGCCATAGTATTAAAGGATGGAAAGCCCTATATTATTTCAGGAGCTGCAGGAGGTCCCAAAATCATAAGTGCTACAATTCAGATTATTCTTAATATAGTTGAAAGGGGAATGTCACTTAAAGATGCGGCGGAATATCCTCGTATTCACCATCAATATCTGCCGGATATTCTGTTTGTTGATAAAAAAATGCCTGAAAAAACCGTAAAATATCTTGAATTCGTAGGATATAAGGTTAAAAGGATTGGATCCATTGCTGTTGCAAATTCCATTTTAATCACTGATGAAAAGACATATGCAAAGCCTGATAGAAAAAGAGTCGGATTCGGAATAAGTTTTAAATAGATGAATATTTTAATAGCATTTACTGTTGTTCTTCTTATTATGGCAGTAGGAGATATTGTATCCTTAAAAACAAAGGCATATATACCATCAGTTTTTGTATCCGCACTCATATTCATAATCGGTTTCTGGACAATACTTCCGAAAAATCTGATGGAGATAGGCGGTTTTTCAATGCCACTTATAAAACTCAGTATTTACCTGATTCTTGTCCATATGGGAACACTTATGAGTGTAAAGGAGTTATTGGCTCAATGGAAAGTGGTCTTAATTGCTTTTGCCGGAATTATGGGAGTTGTGGCAATGGCCATGACAGTGGGCTATCTTCTATTCGGGAAAAATCTGGTTGTGGTTGCGACACCACCTTTGACAGGAGGGATAGTAGCTTCAATAATGATGTCAGAAGCTGCAACCGCAAAGGGGCTTGAATCCCTTGCCATACTTGCGATAATTATCTACATAATGCAGGGATTTGCAGGCTATCCTTTAACAGCAATAATGCTGAAAAAAGAGGGTAAGAGGCTTTTAAAAGAGTTCAGATCAAACAGGAATTTAAAAACCGGTGAAGATAAAAGTCAGCGGAATAAAAAATCAAAGCTCAAAATTTTTCCCGAATTAAAGGAAAAGTATAAGACAACCTATGTTTTATTAACAAAAATGGGTTTTGTGGCTCTTCTATCGGTCGGTTTTGCTCAGATTACCCATGAATTCATTTCAAGATATGTTATCTGTCTAATCTTCGGCGTAATTGCCGCTGAAATAGGTTTTCTTGAGAGAAAACCATTAAATGCTTCGGGCTCTTTTGGCTTTATGATGACAGTTATCATGGCTTTTGTTTTTGCTCAATTAGCAAAATCCACACCTCAAATGTTGGTCAAACTATTGGTCCCACTCTTCGGAATTATTGTTTTAGGTGTGTTAGGAATGTGGATTTTTTCCATTGTAGTGGGAAAAATTCTAAATGTTTCAAAAGAGATGGCTTTTGCAGTCTCATTAACCGCACTTTACGGATTTCCGCCAAACTATATCTTAACGGATGAAGCCTCAACAGCCTTGGCTCAAAACAAAGAAGAGAAAGAATTTTTAATGGATATTATGCTCCCGCAGATACTTGTCGGAGGTTTTACAACAGTTACAATTGTATCTGTCATACTTGCGGGAATATTTATAAAATTTTTATAAGGAGTTAAAAATGGATATTAAAAAGGAAGTTAATGAAATCAAAGACTATATAATAAACTTAAGAAGGGAGTTTCACAAAAATCCCGAACCGAGCTGGAAAGAGTTTGAAACTTCAGAGAGAATAAAGAATGAGCTTGAAAAAGAGAGTATCCCATACAAGAGCATAGCAGGGACAGGAATTATAGCAACGATAGGAAATAACAAAGGTAAAACCGTAGGTCTGAGAGCTGACATTGATGCACTTGAAATAGAGGAGTTAAACAATAAAGAGTATAAATCTTTAAAAAAGGGTTTGATGCATGCCTGCGGGCATGATGGCCATACTGCCATGCTTTTGGGAGCTGCAAAGATTTTGAAAAAACATGAGAAAGAGCTTTCGGGAGAGGTAAGATTGATTTTTCAGCCGGCCGAAGAACTCGGTGAAGGAGCAAAGAAAATAATAGAAGAGGGTGGACTTGAAGGGATTGATAATATTTTCGGAATCCATCTATGGAGCGGAATACCAACAGGAAAATTTTCAATTATGCCCGGTGAGATAATGGCTTCGGCAGACCTTTTTTCCATTAAAATAAAGGGAAAAGGAGGGCATGGCTCAATGCCCCATCAAGGAGTTGATGCGGCTGTTATCGGAGCCTCTATAGTATTAAATCTTCAAACAATAGTCAGCAGAGAGATAGATCCCCTTGAGCCTGCTGTTGTAAGTGTGGGAAAGCTTGTTTCAGGAACAAGATACAATATAATAGCCCATGAAGCACTTTTAGAGGGAACGGTGAGAACTTTCAATGAAGATATTAGAAAATCAATATCTGAAAAAATAGAGAGAATTTCAAAGGGAATTGCAAAAACTTACAGGGGAGAAGCCGAGATGGAGTATATCTGGGGACCTCCTCCCGTAAAAAATGATGAAGAATCCGTTAAATTTGCAAGAAAGTGCGCTGAATCCCTCTATGGGAAAGATTCACTTTACTTTTCATTAAAAAAGATGATGGGAGCTGAGGATTTTGCCTATTATTTAAAAAAGGTGCCGGGAGTATTCATATTTGTGGGCTCCGGCAACAAAGAAAAGGTAACGGATTTTCCCCACCACCATCCGAATTTTGACATAGATGAAGATGCCCTTCTATTAGGCACAACCCTTCACATAGAGTATGCTGTTAGTTATTTGAAAAAAAAGTGATTGGTGGCTTTTGGCTTTGAGCATTGAGCCATGAGCTGAATTTTGAACGTTATTGGTTTGTTGTTGTTTGTAAATTCTTTTTTATTAAATAAATTTCAAAAGGAAATAACCGGATATAACTTATCAGAGAATTTCCTTGTGATAGCTCATGGCTCAACGCTCAATGCTCAAAGCTCAATGCTATCTCGCTGAATTGCCCCTACGAGCTACCCTTCCGATTCACGATTTCCCGTAAAAATTAAAAACAATGAACTAAACACAAGAAACTCCGATTCACCATTCACAATTCACCATTCACAATCTTCCTTATCTCCTCTTCGGATCTTTTGAAAAATATGCTTTCGGGTCCTCCGGCTTTTATTGATTTTTTAAAATACTCCAAAGCCTTTTCGTATTCGCCTTTATGTTTTGAGATAATACCGAGGTGGTAGAAGAATAAGGATAGTTCAATCCCTTTTTTAATTAATCTTCTCTTATAATAAGGAATAATCTTCTTATATTGAGTAATAGCTTTCTCTTTATCACCACAAATATAATTTACCCATGCCTCCTTTTCTTTATATACAAGATTAATTAAATAGTTAAATATTTTTTTATCTTCTTTTGCTTGATTTATATAAAAAAAGGCTTTATCGCATTTCTTCTCATCTACATATATTTGAGAAAGCATATAATATACAGATGGTTTATTAAACCCCTTTTCAAGCGCTTTTCGAAAATACTTTTCAGCATTTGTATTATAACCCAACATATAATAATAATAGCCAATATAGAAATCTAAGTTTTTTTTATGAGATTGCATTTTTTCCTTCTCTAATAACTCCTCCAATAAATTTCTCATCTTTTTCCCGGAGTATGAGCCAATTAAAGAAAACCCATTCTTCATGTTTAAAACAATAAAGAATAATGCAAAAATTATTGGTACTAGAATAATAATCAAGTAATTATTCTCCTTTAATGTGAAATGAATAATCAACCATACAACAAATAATATAAGATATTGTGTAAGTTTCCTCATTTTTTACTCTCTTTCCAGCATTTTTTAAATAAAGAAACGATATCGTAACTTGTTTGAATATATAAAAGCGGTTTAACATAATTATAAGCTATTAACAAAGCTTTACCACGAATATCGGGAGTTTCAGCCCATATATCAAGTACAATTTCGGTGATTATCCATGCAACATTATAGATTGCTATTATCAAGGCTTTCTTATCTTTATTTATACACTCCCAAAAATGGCAGTAGTCGAATTCACTAATATCATTCCATGTATCTTCCATGGTATACCTGGCTACTTCCCATAAATAATGCATATACTCATCAACATCCAAAATTGTATTACTATCTATCTCTTTTCCAGCAGCTATATTATGTTCTTTAACCCAATTTCTCCCGTAAAGCCCCCGGGGATCCACATAATTCACAGGATTATTATTCACAAATCTGTAAAGGTTTAGCCCTCCCGATATTCCTAAGGGGGTGGTGTTTTCCATGCTACCGCCCTTGGTTTTTTTAACTCATATCCCGATTGTCCATTCATTTACATTTATTATTAATTGTTAAAATTGATTGTTTAATATTTCTATAATTTACAATTCCCGATTCACGATTTAATATTCAGGTCTCCCTTGTTTCTTGTTTTTTCTTCTGCCTACACCGGCTCCAATTCCAGCCCCAAAAGGAACTCCTATTAAAAAAGCTGATATCGGAACAACTATAAATGAAAACAATAATCCTAAAACAAAACCAAGATCGGGCAAAACCTCTTTAAAAAGTTTAAATGATAGAAAGATATAATACAATAATGTTGATATGGAACCTCCTATTAATGTTCCTTTCTTTATCGAATTAAAATATACTTCTCTGGCTTTTATCTTATCCTTCACTTTTTTATGAACATCTTTTTCTTCTCCTTCTATTATTTCAAACTCTTTGTCTTTACAAACAAACAAATTACAATTCCTGCAGTATTCAACCACATTCTTTTTGCTCCCAATATCACTTATCAATAAAGATTGATTCAAATCTTTATTTATCAATAATGGCAGATAATCAATCCAGTATCCCAATATTGTTTTTGATTTACAAACAGGGCATTTTCTACCTTCAATAATTAAATCCTCTTTGTAATTCTCTTTTATATTTTCTTTTTTAATCCTTATTATTTTTTTATTAATATCAATTTCTATAGGACCATCTTCTATTTTTATGACTCCTGCATTGTTTAATAAAACAAAATCGGATATAGGATTTTTCCAAGTTCCGAAAAATAAATAATTATCACTTTTTTTATTCATCATTTACCATCTCCATGAAGACATGTCCCATAACAAAATAAAACTCCTGAAACTGTATAAGCGGAAGTTCCTGCTCCTATAACACTTAACCATCCGCCTAAAACTCCAGCCTGCGCCCAAGTAGTTGCTTTTATTCCACTACCGTATTGATTTGCCCAATAATAAAAAGATCTTCCTCCATGCCAGAAATTGCTAAAATTGTACCCTATTTTTTTTGGTACAAAGCTAAAATTTCCCAACATTCCTAATATGTTAGATAAATCAAAATCTATCCCTCTTTTTTTCATACATCTATTTACACAATCCCAATAACATTCATCTGTTTTTCTGTTTCCTTTTATAATTTCATTACGAACTCCTTCTGACATAAAAATCCATATATCTAATAGTTTATTTAAATCCAATAATATATTACTATTTGTCCCTGAATGAGGAGCATTATAACCTTGAATCCAAATCATCAGCCCCCATGGATCAACATAACTCACAGGATTGTTCCCGAAGGCTCTGTAAAGATTCAATCCTCCTGCTATTCCTATTGGATCTTCTGTTGTGAATCTTCCTGTGTTGGGATCATAATATCTGTTGTAATAGTAATAAAGGCCTGATTCGGTGTCATAGTATTTTGATTGGAAAGTTATCATTTTAATTAATTCCCGATTCACGATTTCCCGTAAAAATTAAAAACAATGAACCAAACACAAGAAACTCCGATTCACCATTCACAATTCACCATTCACA
>JALVQI010000240.1 GCA_027031485.1 Candidatus Aminicenantota bacterium
GCATGTTCTATGTGCGGAGATTTTTGTGCTTTGAAAATTGTTGACGAGTATTTCGGGATAAAGAGGGATGTTTACAAAAAAAAGCTCTGATAAAAAGAACCTGAAATTCGGAATTTCAGTAATCCCTGAAAACAGTAAACTCAGTATAGAAAAAAATATTGAACTGGTAAAAAAATCGGGGCTTGACCATCTTGAGATTGCCTTTGTAAACGGACTTTATCTCTCGGAAAAAAGAGCTTATGAAATAAACTATGCGGCAGCAGTCTATAAAATCTCTCTTTCCATCCATGCTCCGTATTTCATAAACCTGAGCTCCCCTAAAAAAGATATAGTGGAAAAAAGTAAAGAGCTATTGTTAAATGTAGGAAGGTTTGCAAGGACAATGGGAGCTGAGGGAATTGTCTTTCACTCAGGTTTTTATTATGATAGTCCTAAAAAAACATATGAAAAAATAAAGAAAAATATTGAAGAAATTAAAAAATCATTTGAAGATGAGTTTCTTTCAGTTAAATTAAGCCCTGAAACAATGGGGAAAAAGAAAGAGTTCGGAGATTTAGAGGAGATTATCTCCCTCTCTCAAGAAGTAAAAGGTATATTTCCATGTATAGATTTTGCCCATATTCATGCACGCACAAAAAGATTTAATTCTTACGAAGAATTTAACAAAATTTTTAAAAAACTGGAAAAAAGACTGGGAATAGAGTATATTAAAAATATGCATATACATATTTCCGGAATAGAATACAATGGAGAGGGAGAAAGGTATCATTTGAATCTGCTTGACTCGGATTTTAAATTTGATGAATGGGTGGAAGCTATTAATGATTATGGGATTGAAGGGATTGTGGTAGTGGAAAGTCCGGAGCCAATCCCGGATGCGATAAGATTAAAAAAGCTTTATTATGATAAACCATGATTTTGAAATTTTTTGGAGTTAGAGGAAGTTATCCTGTCTCGGGGAAAAACTTTGTTAAATACGGTGGTCATACACCTTCAATATTAATAGAAAACGATAAAATAGCAATAATATTCGATGGTGGAACAGGAATAATTGATGCGGGAAATTACATCAATCAAAATGAAAAAATAAAGGAAATCCATATCTTTGTTTCCCATCTTCATTATGATCACATTCAGGGCTTGCCTTTTTTTAAACCCTTTTTTAACAAAGACTCAAAAAAGATAAAAATCTTCGGTCCAAAATTCACAGAAGATAGCTTTGAGTTACAGATTGAGAAATTTTTTGCATCTCCTTTTATTCCTTTCTCTCTAAAATCAATAAAAAAAGGAAATAAAATATCTTTTCATACCTTCAGTTCAAAGAAAGAAACAATAAAGATAAAAGAAAATATTACTGTCAGAGCTGAATTTAATAAGAACCATCCCAAACATGGAGTTTACATACTCTCAATTAATTCAAATAAAAAAAAGATTACATATATTACAGATATCAATATCACCGAATCAATTTTAAATAGTGTCGTAGAGTTTGCAAAAAATTCTGACATATTAATATTTGATTCATTTTTCACGGAAAAAGAAAAAAGAGAGGAACCAGAAATAGGTGATTTCGGTCATTCCTCTTTTGAAGACGGAATAAAAATAAAAAAGTTATCAAATTCAAAAAAACTATTCTTTTTTCATTTTAACCCAAATTGCACGGATGACAAAGTTACAAAACTTGAAAAAATCTATTGCGGAAAAGAAATAAAAATGGCAAAGGAAGGGTTGGAGGCTAAATTATGAAAATTAAATTTGGCACAGGCGGATGGCGAGGCATAATGGGAAAAGAGTTTACCTTTGATACTCTAAGACTAATCGTTCAAGCCTTTTCAAACACTCTAAAAAAAAGCTATAGGGATGAAATAATCACAATAGCACTTGATTATGACAGTAGATTTTTTTCAAATCATTATGCCTATGAAGCTGCAAGGTTGTTTACAAGAAATAACATAGAAGTGTTTTTCCCTTCAAGGGATACTCCTATTCCCGCATTATCCTATAAAATTGTAAAGAACAATTTAAAAGGAGGGATTATAATAACCGCTTCAAACAATCCTCCTCTTTACAATGGAATAAAATTATTATCGGAGAACGGGGCTTCTTTAAGTGAAAAAAGACTGAAAGAGATTGAACAGGAAATAGAAAAAATTTCCGAAGATTTTAAATTTGTCCATCTTTATCCTAAAGAGGAATTAATAAAGCATAAAGATTTTGAAGAAGCTTATTTAAACTATTTAACCACAGAATTTGACATAAAATTATTAAAAGAACAAACTCCTAAAATCGTTGTTGACCCTCTTTATGGCTCGGCAAGAGAGTACATAGATAAATTTTTCATAAATAATGAAATCTTTGTGGAAACAATACATAATTTCAGAGATCCATATTTTGGTGGAACTCTTCCGATTATAAACAAAAAAAATCTTAAAGAGCTTTCTACAAAGGTGATCTCCACTAAAAGCAATATTGGAATTGCCATAGACCTTGACGGTGATAGATTCGGAGTTTTGGATGAAAACGGGAAATACATTTCTCCGAATATAATAATTCCACTCGTTATGGAATATTTAATTATTTCAAGAGGAACAAAAGGGAAAATAGCAAAATCAATAGCCTCTTCCTCTTTAGTGGATAGAGTGGCTAAAAATTATAATTTAGAAGTTATAGAAACAGCTGTCGGAGCAAAATACATATCCCATCTTATAGTTAATGAAAAAG
>JALVQI010000241.1 GCA_027031485.1 Candidatus Aminicenantota bacterium
TTTTTTGGAGGTGATAACCTTTTTTTAAAGTTTTTTCAAGTCTTCTCATCTCTTCCTCCTCATTTTCAGTAATATTTTTTCTGACTAAACTTATTACTTTCGGTAAGATTATTTTTGACGCAAAGGGCTTTTTTGACTTATGTATAACATTAAGCTATAATTTGTTCCATTAAAATGAAAAAAACGTACAAAATAATATTTATTTTATTCTTGTTTCTTCCTATTCTTAGCTTAACTGATTGTTCTTTTAGAAAGAAAAAGGATTATAATGTAGTATTGATCATTGTTGACACATTAAGAGCGGATCACCTTCCCTTTTACGGATACAGGAGGAATACGGCACCCTTTTTAAACAATCTTTCTAAAAAAGCTGTGCTTTTCAAGCACACCTTTTCCGCTTCCTCCTGGACAGCACCGGCTACCGCATCTATCTTTACATCTCTTTATCCTTTCCAACACGGGGTTCTTATGTGTCTTCTGGCAATCAAAAGAGCTATGAGGCTTGATCCTTCCATAAAAGTCAACAAAATACCTCCCCAAATAACCACGATTCCTGAAGTTTTAAAAAAAGAAGGATATTTGACATACGGAATTTCGGATAATTTAAATATAGGAAAGATTGAGGGTTTTGATCAGGGTTTTGATAAACTCGAAACATATGGGTACAAAAAAGCTCCATTTATAACTCAAAGAATATTAAGCTGGAAAAACAAATTAAAATCACAAAGAAAATATTTCCTTTTTATTCAGTTCATGGATCCCCATGCCCCATATCATAAAAGGGAACCATGGTATGAACCTAAAGAAGATTTCAAAAAAGATAGAATATCAAGGTATGATAGTGAAATTAATTTTGTTGACTCTTTCATGGAAAAACTTTATAAGGAATTTCAATGGGATAAGAACACATTATTAATAATCACATCAGACCACGGGGAAGGTCTTTGGGACCATGGGCATATGGATCACGGACAATCTCTTTACCGGGAAGAAATAAATGTTCCCCTGTTAATTATCTATCCAGAGATAAAAGAAAAAAAGGTAATATACACAAATGTTAGTACAATTGACATATTACCGACAATAAGGGGAATCTTGAATCTTAACTCATCATCTCAGGATGAAGGACTAAATTTAGTCCCCTTGATAAAAAACAGAGACCTCCCCAAATATAAAAAAAGAATATTGTTTTCCTACCTCTGGAAGAAAACTGATAAATTATTAGAGTTAAAGGCTTCAATAATGAACAGGTGGCACTTAATTTTTAATCCTAAAAAAGAATTCTTTTTGTTTGATATGTCTGAGGATAAAAAAGAAAAATTCAATCTATACAAAAAATTTCCACAAAAGGTTACCTTTTTGAAAAATAGTTTTAACAAATTTTTTGAGAACAGTAAAAAGTATAAGAAAGTCCAGGAAAAAGTAAAAATAGGAGAAAAAACTTTAAAGAAACTTAAAAGTTTGGGCTATGTTAAATAAGAATTAACCCTACAAAATTGTTTCTAAAAACGACAAAAATGTTGATTCTTTGGAAAAACCCTCTCATCATTCGCTTATAAATAATAGTTTTTCTCAATAAAACAAATGGCATGAATTTTGTATTCTTTTTTACTAAATTTGGAGGTAAAGAGGAGATGAAAAAATATTTGCTTTCCTTAATTTTAATTTTGTTTGTTTCAAGCCTTTTCGCAGGTACTTACCTCATTACAAGTCCAACTCCGGAGGAAAAGTGGTTAAAGATAGGGATTCACAAAATAAAGTGGCTTGTTTTGGGAGATAATACGGAAAGGGTTAACATCTTACTCTATTCAAAAGATGGAAGTAAAAAGATTCTTGATATTGCAAAGAACATTAAAAATACCGGAGAGTTTATTTGTAATCTGGAAACATTTAAAGATGTCTCTGATGGAGAATACAGAATTTTTATTGTAAGCCCCGAAGGAAATGTTTTAGGCGAGAGTAAACTGTTTAAGATAGTGACAAAAATTTCACCAAACCCTGATAAAAAAATAAGAGTTTTATCTCCCTCCGCCCCTCTTGTTATTACACCCGGTAAATTTATAAACATAGAGTGGAAAACTCCGAAGAAACTCCCTGAAAATTTTCTTCTTGAACTCTATACTCCTGATAGGACAAAAAAGGTTTTATTAATAAAAAGGATTCTTCCTCCATTGGTGGGAATATCAAAAGATAAATTATTAAAAAAGAGATATTTTAAATTCAAATGGATTGTTCCTACTACGCTACCCCAAGGGGAATATATTATAAAGATCTCTGTCCCTGATAAAAATATAAAAACATTTACTCCATTAATAAAAATTAATAGGGAAGAGATAAAAAAGGATGTGAGGAGGCATCGGGAAAGATAATACCCCCCAATTTTTGTTTAAGGGAAGAGGGATTTCATTCTCTCTTCCCTTAATTTTATTCGTTTCTAAATATATATTTATCGGGTGCACAATTGTAAGTTTTATTAAAATAAAACTTATCCTTCTTTCTTATTTTCTTATATATGCGACATAATTTATTGTGATAATATGGGACTTTTTCAATTTGTAACTGCACCAGTAACAGTACTGTCCGGGAAAATTTGGGGAACGAATAGCTAACAATATCAATGGTATTTGGGGAACAAATTAGGAGGGGCATTAATTTTCTTTTTTATGTTTTTTATTCCCTCATTATCATTAATTCT
>JALVQI010000242.1 GCA_027031485.1 Candidatus Aminicenantota bacterium
TGTGATAACATTGTATCTTGATATCCCATGGGACACCTCCTGTGTGGATTTTTTTGTAAATACTTGTATATTATACATCTTCACGCGGAGGTGTCCCAATCCTCTGTTTTTTTCCGGACACTACTGAATTTTGTAATCTCAAGATATAATCCGACAGAAAATCAACTATTTCTTTATTATGGGTGATCATTATTATTGTAAATCCGTATGATTTTTTTATTTTTAAAATTAAATTCATTAGCTGCCCCTGCAAAGAAAGATCAAGTCCTCTTAGAATTTCGTCAAGTATAATTAATTCCGGTCTTAATGTTAGGATTCTTGCAATGGCTATTCTCTGTCTTTGACCTCCGCTCATTTCACGGGGATATCTGTTAAGAAAGGAGGAGTTTAGGCCAACCTCTTCAAGAAGTTTAACCAGGCTTTTATCAGTAAAAGAAATTTTATGGATGAGAAAGGGTTCTTTTAAAATCTCTTTTATCTTTTGTCTTGGATTTAAACTTGATGAAGAATTTTGCAAAATTATTTGAACCTCTCTTCTAAATCTTTTTTTATTCTTTTTTAATAAATCCTCTAAAAGTGACTCTTTATAGTAAATCTCTCCCGAGTCATATTTTTCTAAACCCAATATTATTTTCCCGAGGGTTGACTTACCAGAGCCTGAAGGTCCTACAATTGAGAAGATGGATCCTTTTTTAACGGAAAAGGTAAGATTTTCAAAGACAACATTATCACCAAAACTTTTTTTTAAATTCCTAACTTTTATAATATTCATTATTTTAAAAGTTCTTTGCTTTTAAATTCCCTTTTGAGGGAAAATTCACTCATATTAATATAAAATTTGTCTTCTGTTATAAGAGAGGTGAGGAGTTTTCCGGTGGCGGGACCCAACATAAAACCGTGCCCACTCATTCCACCGGCCACAAAATAACCTTCTATCTCAGTTTTGTCTATTACAGGATTTCCGTCAGGTGTCATTGTATATGAACCTGCCCATTGTCTTAAAACATGGACTTTCTCAATCGCAGGCACAAGTCTTGCAGCTCTCCTGCTCATTTCATAAAGAAATTCAAAGGTTTCTTTGGTTGATTTTCCCGGATGATTGGGGATAGGAGTATAACAACCTATAATTTGTCCGTTAACCCTTTGATTAAAATAGCAACCATCCTTCCTGTAGTCTACAAGCATGGGGATTAAAGGCTTAAATTTGTTGATTTTCACTGTTATAAACGCCTCATGTCTTTCCGGAGCAAAGGGAAGATCTATGTCAGCTGTCAGGGAAAGCTCTTTAGCCCAGGGACCTGCCGCATTAACTACAATTTCACTGTTTAATTTTTCTCCTCCTTTTAGTTTTATTCCCTTTATTTTTCCGTTCCTTTCAATTAATCTTTCAACTTCTCTTTCGGATAAAATCTCTCCGCCATTTTTTATAATACTCTTAATATAACCTTTAAGAACTAAAAAAGGAAATGCCTGTCCATCTTCGGGAGAAAAGGCTCCGCCAAGAAGATTTTCAGTGTTTACATATGGAAATTCTTTTTTAATCTCTTCAGCTTCTAAAAAATAGACATTTATCCCATACTTTCTCTGAATTTCTATATTTTTAAGGAAGATTTCTTTTTGATCTTCTGAATGAGCTAATAATAAATATCCCCCCTGATAAAATTCTACTGAAAAACCGAACACCTTCTCCATCTCTTTAAAAAGATTTACGCTTTCCTTCGCAAGTTGAATTGTTCCCGGTGTTGAGAATTGTTGTCTAATCCCTCCGATACATCTTCCGGTTGAACCTGCGCCGGGATAGTTTTTTTCTACCACTAAAACTTTTTTTGTAAAAGAGAGGTAATAAGCAGTGGAAAGACCTAAAATACCACCACCAACAATAATAGCATCATAGTTTTTCATTTTAACTCCTTAAAGGTAAAAATTTTAACTGAAAATTAGTTCCATTTCAATCTTTTTTCTAAAGAGAGAGATTTATGAAATTATAAACTTAAAGGGTCCTTTTTTATTGTTTCTATTAGATTTGAAAAATCTCTGATTCTATTTAAAAGCTGGTATTTGTGAGGCGAGTGTTTTATTGAGAAAAATAGTCTGTAAAATTTTTCCCAGTACTTAAGTTTTAAGTAAAGAAGAAAGTTATTTTCAAAATCCCTCATTTCCTGTAAAAGGGAGCTTTTAAAATCTTCGATATTTTCATTCAAACTTTTTTCAATTAGATTGTTTAATCTGTCCAATGAACTATAAAGTTCTTTTAAAAATTTTTTCTTATTGGAAAGTTCAGGGAATATCGACAGATTATCAAGCTCAGGCTCAACTTCTTTTAAAAGAAGTATAATAATCTTCTTCTGCATCTCTGTAAGAATGTTTTTTGATTTTTCAAATAAAATTTCTTTTTTCTTTTTGGAAAAAATATTTGCCAATATAATATTGTAAACTTTTGATATTGTTTCTTCTATGATTGAAAGAATTTCTTTGTTTCCCTTTATCCCCTTATAATTTTTAAATCTTTCGAGGTTTCCTCTAATATGAACAAGAATTAAGTAATCTAATGAAGGATTTTTTTCAACTGATATCTCTTGAATTATTCTTAATGTTTTAAAAGATTCTATTATATTTATACCAAGAACATATCTTATCTCAATATCATCTATTGAAAGAATTATATCTTTTATTTTTTTGTGAATAACTCTGTGGAGTTCAATCTTAAAATTTCTTCTTACAAAAGGGTAGATGTATGGATTTTTTACAAGCTCTTGAAGATATATATCGCCTAAAATCATGAATTCTCTGTAGCTGAGGGACCTGCTTCTTGAAAAGATATCCGATAACATTTCAATTTCTTCAAGTTTTATCATAAAATAATCTATCCACTGCTCCGGTTTCCATTTTTCTTTTTCCAGTTCACTTTCAAGAAGATATTCAAGAGATAATTTAAATTTTGATTCCACAAAATTTATGAAATTTTTCTCTTCGTTTCCGCCAAAAAGCTCATTATATATGGTTCGAATTTTTCTAAACACAGATGTTAGACTCCTCTCTTCTTCAATAAAATTCCATTTATCCTTTGTTTTCTTTGGATGATTTCCAAGATGGAAATAATCTCTTACTCCTTTTAATAGATATTCCAATTTAAAAACCTTTTCTGTTTTATCTTCTTTTTTAAAAGTTTGAATATATTTGAAAATTACTTTTTCCTCTTTCTCAAACCTTTTTAAAGAAAATGTGTCTTTACCTCTAAGTGAAAAGAAATAAGAACCTATATCCTCTTTTTTTATCATTTTTCCCTCATAACTACTATAATACTTTAATATTCTTTGTTTTTTTTGTCAATTGTTTTAATAAAAAAACTCCGGTTTTAATGAAGTTTGGAAATATCCCTGTCTTTACTGAATCTTTCCTTTAATATTTTTTCAATCTTTTTTTTACTTAATGTTGTGGAAGAGAGCAAAACACTTAAAAGTTCATCGTAGTTTTTTGGCATTTTTTCTTTCTTAATACCTTCAACGACTAAAGTGATTTCACCCTTTAACTCTCTGTCTCTTAAGGAATCTCTGATCTCTTCGGCTCTTCCCCTTATGATTTCTTCATGCATTTTAGTAAGTTCTCTGCATACGGCTATTTCTCTGCCGGGAAAAAGATTTGAAAGAATTTTCATGCTTTTTTTTATCCTTTTGGGGGATTCGAAAAAAATGGTTGTTAGGGGAAGATTCAGATATCTGCTGAAGACTCTTTTTATTTTTTCTTCGCTATTCGGTAAAAAACCCAGAAAAGCAAATCCATTTTCTGAAGAAATTCCCGATGCTATTAATCCTGTCAGAACTGAACTTGGCCCCGGCAGTGATATTATTTTTATTCTTTTTTTTATGGCTTCTTTAACAAGAGAAACTCCCGGGTCTGATATTAACGGTGTCCCTGCGTCTGATAGCAATACTGCTTCTTTTTCGTTTAAGATTTTTTCCACGATAGGTTTTGTTTTACTTTTTTCTTTACCTTTGTAAAAACTGATGAATTCCTTACCTTTCAGGGATATGTTTAATAAATTCAGGAGTTTTTTTGTATTTCTCGTATCTTCACAAATTATCATTTTTTTTTCTTTTAAAATTTCAATGGCTCTTAAAGTTATGTCCTTTTTGTTTCCGATTGGTGTTGGTATTATGTATAATTTCGGATTCTCAACGGACATTTATCACCTGAGTTTTTTGGCAAAATCGATTAATTGATTATGGGATGAGAAAGCGAGTTCGGGCAGCTGTTCCGTATTAAAGAATTTTGCATCCACCGCATCATCTCCGGGCAAAATTTCACCTTCATATTTATCTATAAGAAATCCAATTATCAGCACAGAATTGTATCTCATACCTTTTTGATTAATTGTTGCTAAAAATCTATACTCTTTTATCTGCAAAGCTGTCTCCTCTTTAATTTCTCTGATAAGGGCATCTTCTGCGCTTTCGTAAATATCAATAAAGCCTGCGGGTAATGCCCAATATCCTTTTTTAGGATTAATTCCTCGCTTTACAAGAAGAATTTCATTTTTTTTAATAATAACTCCTGCGACAACAGGAACCGGATTATCATAGATAACTCTATTACATGATTCGCAAAATCCTCTCCACTTTCCTTCGATAAATATCTTCCCTAAGGGTTTTCCGCAATAGGGACAAAATTTTGCATCTTTTTCAATAGAAGGCATAATATATTTTATATTAACCTTTATTTAAAATCAATTTATCCCTCTGCGTCAAAAATAATCTTGTCTCACAGCTATTTTACTCTTTGCCTTTAATCTTTTATTGATTAAATATAAAAGCTCAATGTTCATATAACACGAATGCTCCCATATCATAATTCCACCTAAATTTTATTCTCCTATATACTTAATTTTAAGTTTCAGGCTCTCTTTATTATCATATTAAATCAATATATCACCAGTGTATAAGAAGGGAGCTTTTGCTGTTTCATCCCAATACTCTTTTAGAAAAAAAATGGAATAAGATTTAAAATTTTATCATAACCAATACCGTCCTTATAAAGAGCCTTGGTGTGACTTTGATAGAGCCTGTGGCTTTAGACCATTTCACGTATAATTCATATTCCAACAAATTAATGTAATCAGCAATTTTAAAAAGTTTTAAAGATTCAATCCAATTCAAATATTCAGAGAAGGCTCCTCCCGCCAAGGAAAGAGTGTGATTCTTTCCTGTTTTTTCACCGAGAGTGCCAAAACAACCTTTCATTTTGTTCATTATCAGCGTAAAATTCTCTCTATCGGGAGCTCTTAATTTAATACTTCCCCCTCAAATCACTGAGGATTCCCAATCAATATCAACTCCATTAAAATCATATTTTTCTTTCCGATTTAAAAACATTTTTGTAAATCTCTCCCTTAATTTCCTATAAAATCCAATATCAGAAAAGCCATCAACATCTCATCCTCCAATTGATAAAAATTTGAAATGGAGCATCCTGTTCCGGACTTCTCATAAAGAGCTCTGCACCGATTATAATTTCCTCAAAGCCTGTATTCTGATCAGTTAGCAAATCACCTCTGATATTTTCAGCCTTCCACTAAATATTTATTAGATTAACCTGTTTCAATTCCCATTTTCTTATGTAAGAAACTAAATTATAAAGATGAAAAGGGAGGACCTAATCAGTTTAAAAAACATTATCAAAATTTTATAAAAGGATCTTCATGAAAATCCTCTAAAAAGACTCCCATTTTTCTGAATTTATTGTATCTTTCTTCTATAAGGACTTCCGGTTCTTTTTCAAGAAGCTCCTCTATCGTAGATAAAAGTTTTGTTTTAATCCTTTTAGCCATCTCCTCATGGTTGGTATGAGCACCCTCTCCCGGTTCTTCTATGATCCCATCAATAATTCTGAACTTTAAAAGATCGTAGGCGGTTAACTTTAATGACTCAGCGGCTTCCTCTGATTTTGTTGCATCTTTCCATAGAATTGCAGCACAACCTTCCGGAGATATAACAGAGTAAATAGTATTAGAGAGCATAAAAACTCTGTCCGCCACTCCGAGAGCAAGTGCTCCGCCTGAACCACCTTCTCCTGTTATTATTGAAACAATAGGAACTTTCAAACCGGACATTTTATAAAGATTATACGCAATTGCTTCTGCCTGTCCTCTCTCTTCAGCACCTATTCCCGGATAAGCCCCCGGTGTATCTATGAGGTTAATTATTGGTCTTCCGAATCTTTCAGCCTGCTCCATAAGTCTTAAGGCTTTTCTATAACCTTCGGGGTGTGCCATCCCGAAATGTCTTTTTAAATTATCCTTCGTATTTCTACCTTTTTGATGACCTATGATTGTGACGGGAATATTGTTTAAAAACCCTATTCCCCCTATTATTGCCTTATCATCGGCGAATCTTCTGTCCCCATGAAGTTCGACGAAATTTCTGAGCATTAATTTTATGTAATCCATAGTGGTTGGCCTTTTTTGATGTCTTGCAAGTCTTACGATATCTATAGGTTTCATCTCCGTATTCAACCTTTCCAATTCATTAATTTTTGCATTCATCTCCTCAATCAAGGGTTTTATCTTCTTTGCTTCCTTTTTGTCGCCCTTTAAAATTCTTGCTTCTAATTTTTTAACCTTACCTTTTATTGATTTTATTTCTTTCTTTAATCTTTCATTCATTTTCTTTCCTCTTTAAATTATTGTAAGCTCTATTATTATGAATTTCCAGAATATTTGTAAGAACCGACTTTAACTCCTTTCTTTTGACAACCATATCAATCATTCCATGCTCAAGAAGAAATTCCGATTTCTGAAATCCTTTGGGAAGCTTTTGTCCGATGGTCTGCTGGATAACTCTTGGACCGGCAAACCCGATAAGAGCATCGGGTTCTGCTATTATTATATCTCCTAACATGGCAAATGATGCAGTTACACCTCCGGTTGTTGGGTCAGCTAAAACCGTAAAAAGCGGCAATCCTCTTTCATTCAGTCTCTTTACGGCAGCGGATGTTTTTGCCATTTGCATTAAAGAATAAATCCCCTCCTGCATTCTTGCTCCTCCTGATGATATGATGATGATGGCCGGAAGATAATTGTCATGAGCATACTCAAGCATCCTTGTGATTTTTTCTCCCACAACCGAGCCCATTGAGGCCATAATAAAACGTGGATCCATTACTCCAAAGGTTGTTTCATAACCTCCGATTCTGCATTTGCCTGTTACAACAGCTTCTTTTAAGCCTGTGCTTTTCATTGATTTTTCAAGTTTTTCCTTATACTTCGGGAAAGATAAAGGGTCAAGACTTTTCATTTCTTTATCAAATTCACTAAAACTTCCTTTGTCACACAACATTTTTATTCTTGTGGGAGCATCAAGTCTGAAATGGTAGCCGCATTTTGAGCAAACATATGCGGAGTGCTTTAAAAAGGAGATAAAATGAGTTGTTTTACACCTTGGGCATTTAATAAACAGTTTTGACATATTTACTCCTTATTTATTAAAAAATTTATCAATAAAGTGTGTTGTATATTGTCCACTTAAAAAAGTGGAATTTTTGAATACCTCTTGATGAAAAGGAATGGTACTCTTTATTCCCTCCACTATAAATTCTCTCAGTGCTCTTTTCATCCTGTTTATGGCTTCTTTCCTGTTTTTCCCCCAGACAATTAGTTTAGCAACCATCGAATCATAATAAGGAGGAATCGTATAACCGGGATAAACACCTGAATCTATTCTCACTCCGGGGCCTCCCGGTACGATGAACTGTGTTATTTTACCGGGAGTGGGAGCGAAATTGTTTGATGGATCTTCTGCATTTATTCTGCACTCAATACAATGTCCGTATCTTTTTATATCTTCCTGTTTTATATCCAGAGGTTCTCCTTTGGCAATTCTAATCTGCTGTTTTATCAAATCTACTCCTGTTATCTCTTCGGTTATCGGATGTTCAACCTGAATTCTTGTATTCATTTCTATAAAATAGAATTCTTTTGTCTCAAGATTATAAAGAAACTCAACAGTGCCGGCAGAATCATAATTGGCCGCCTTTGCAGCCTTTACGGCAGCTTCTCCCATCTTTTGCCTTGTTTCTTCATCCAAGACAAAAGATGGAGCTTCTTCTATAAGCTTCTGATGTCTTCTCTGGACAGAGCAATCTCTTTCAAAAAGGTGAACTACATTTCCGTGCTTATCTGCCAATATCTGGATTTCAATGTGCTTTGGATTGGCAATGTATTTTTCTATGTAAACACTTGAATCCCCGAATGCCTGTTGAGCTTCTGTCGCAGCAAAATTAAAAGCATTCTCAAGATCCTCTTCTCTGTAAACAATTCTCATTCCTCTTCCCCCGCCTCCAGCCGATGCTTTAATAATAATTGGGAATCCTATCTCCCTTGCTATTTCCATGGCTTCATCATAAGTTTTTATAACACCGTCAGAGCCAGGAACAACCGGAACACCAGCTTCTTTAACAATTTTCTTGGCTGTGGCTTTATCTCCCAATTTTCTTATTGCAAGTGGGTTTGGTCCGACAAATTTTATGTTTAAAGCTCTACAGGCTTCCGCAAAAGCAGGATTTTCCGCAAGAAAACCATAGCCCGGATGTATTGCATCAGCTGAGAGTGTTATTGCAGCTGAAAGTATATTCTGGTAATAAAGATAACTCTCTGTTGCGGGAGGAGGCCCAATACAAATTGCTTGGTCTGCTATTTTAACAGGAAGAGAATCTTTGTCAGCTTCAGAATAAACCACCACAGGGATAATTCCCAATTCTCTTGCAGCTCTTATTATTCTTACCGCAATTTCTCCTCTATTGGCAATTAAAAGTTTCGAAATCATCTTATTCTATTGGTTCTATTTTGAATAATACCTGCCCGTATTCAACAGGTTTTGCATTTTCCACACAAATTTCTTTCACTATACCATCAACCTCGGTCTCTATTTCATTCATGTTTTTCATTGCTTCCACAATACAAAGAGTCTGTCCCACTTTAACCTTATCTCCTACTTCGACGAATGGATCAGCGTCAGGTGCGGGTGCTCTATAAAAAGTACCAACCATCGGGGATTTTACTTCATAATATTTATTCTCATCTTTTTCACTCTCATCTCCGGTCTCTTCTGATTCTTTTGCAACGGGTTCCTCTTTTTTCGGTATTGTAGCGCTTACAACAGGCTCTACAATACTCTCAACCGTTTGTATAACCTTGTTATTCCCCCCCATCTTAATCTCTATTGAGGCTCTTCCCTCCTTCAGATTAATTTCACTTACACCATGCTCTTTCATTAGCTTAATTAATTCTTCAATGTCAATGTTTCTAAATCTCATTTTTATCCTCCATTTTCTCTTTTTCCCCCAATAAAATTTCTGTTAATCTTTCAAACTCTTCGGCTTCTTTTACACCCGACTCCATTGCTTCCTTATAATAATCCCTGGCTTTTTTCATCTCTCCCACTCCTCTATACAGATGACCAAGTTCCAAAAGATAATCTCCCCTTCTTCTACCTTCTTTTATTTCTCTCTCCATGTACTCTATGGCACTCCAATAATCAAACTTTTCTATCATCTTTTTTACTCTTTTCATATCTCTCCTATAAATTTGGATCGATAAAACCCAATCTTAAAAATGTCATCCATAGAATTTTTATATCAAGTTTTAATGTCCAGTTTTCAATGTAGTAAAGGTCATATTTAACTCTATCATCTATTGAAGTATTTCCTCTTAGTCCATGTACCTGAGCCCAGCCTGTCATTCCTGCTTTAACCTTGTGTCTTAGCATATAGTGAGGGAGTTCTTTTTTAAATTTTTCAACAAAAATAGGTCTTTCAGGGCGGGGACCAACAAGGCTCATTTCTCCCTTTAATACGTTTATTAGCTGAGGTAATTCATCTATACTGTATTTTCTCAAGAATCTCCCGATTTTCGTAATCCTTGGATCATCGCTTGTGGGAGACCAGACCGGTCCTCTTTGAGCTTCTGCATCTTTAATCATTGTTCTGAATTTTATTATTTTAAAAACTTTTCCATCTATGCCGACTCTTTCTTGAAGGTAAAAAACAGGCCCTTTGGAAGTAAGCTTGATTAATATCGCAATTACCACAAAAAATGGTAATAGAAGAATTAGTCCCGTAAAAGAAAAAAGCAGGTCCAATACCCTTTTGCTGACAGCTTTCCAGCCTTTTAACGGGATGTCATTTAAGTTAATTATCGGAATATCCTCAATATGCTGAAGTTCTGCTTTTATTGAAAGAAGATGAATTATATCCGGTACTATTTTAATTTCCGCAAGATTTTTATTTGCAACCCTTATCAATTCCATTATTCTGTCATAATCCTTTAAAGGAATTGTTATAAAAACATCCTTAACATCATTTCTCGTAATTATATCCTCAAGGCTATCATAGGAACCTATTATCTTTGTCCCGAGAAATTCTTCTTCTGTTTTACTTTCATCAATAAAACCGATTATGTCTATTCCCCAATCTTTGTATTTTAAAAGTTTTTCCAGTAATTTTTTGCCCGTTTCATTAAAACCTATAATTATACCCTTTCTTCTGTTTTTTGGATTTTTGTAAGACTCTTTTAAAACATATCTAAAACCTCTTTCTGTGAGAGAAACAATCAATAGCCCCAGGATAAAATACACAAGTAAGAATTTATGAGATATTTCATAATTAATGAAATTATAACTTCTCAAATAACTAAAAAAGGCTAAACTTATGAAAATTGTGGCAAAGAAATTGAAAAACACTTCATATAAGGTGTCAAGGACACCTTTTTTCAGCTTAAACTTGAAAAACCCCTGCAAATAGAAAATTATTTCATGTATTATAAAGGAGATAATAAAAAATAGAATGTATTGATGTATATCTGGAATACCTTTGGGTGCAGAAATAAATTTAAATCTTATAAAAAAAGACAAAAACATTGAAAAAGGGAGAACTATTAGTGTAGCAACAAAAAGATAAGAAATATATAATTTCTCTCTAACTTTTATCAATTTTCCTCTCTTTTAAAATTTTCTCCACAAACAGAGAAAATTTTTTTCTAAAGTTTTCCTTTGAAAACTTTAACGCATTTTCTCTTATTAACACTTTATTAAACCTTTTATTTAAAAATTTGTCAATAGCAGAGGAAATACCTTCAACTGTCTGTTCATTGAAAAACACTCCGGTATCTTCCTCTTTCACTGTTTCCATAGTACCTCCCTTTCTGAAAGCGATCACCGGTGTCCCGCAGGCCTGTGCTTCCACTGGAACAATGCCAAAATCCTCTTCCGCAGGAAACACAAGAGCCCTTGCTTCAGAATAAAGTTTTTTCAAAGAGAAATCATCAACATATCCTAAAAACTCTATGTTACCCTTTGCCCTTTTGCGAAGCTTTTTGAACTCCGGTCCCTCACCTACAATCTTCAAAGGAAATCCAAGATAATTGAAAGCTTCAATTACAATATCAACCTTTTTGTAAGGGACCATGGCTGATACAATAAGAAAAAAATCCTTTTTTTTCTCTCCATTTTCACAGTTAAAAAAATCAGTATCAACGGGAGG
Organism: Candidatus Aminicenantota bacterium; assembly: GCA_027031485.1. Lineage (GTDB taxonomy): Bacteria > Acidobacteriota > Aminicenantia > JAMOAD01 > JAMOAD01 > JALXDT01. The sequence goes on from JALVQI010000242.1 coordinate 11,530, forward strand.
GTAAATTAATTCGGAATCCCTATCGTAATATCTTTTTATTCTTTTTCTTACATTATTACTGTTAGCAATAAAAAAATCCACTCTTTCGGATGAGATTTGATCCCACACTCTCAAATAATTGGTTATATAACTGTAGAATACCTTTTTTATGCCTTTTTTATGACCGAAATAGGAATGAAAGTGATTCCATATGTATCTCATTGGGGTATGACAATAACTTATATGAAGAGAGCCGGGAGGAGGAATAATTCCCTTTGCCACAGCATGGGTTGAGCTTATTATTAAATTAAACTCCCTGAGATCAAAATATTCAATGGCTGCGGGGAAAAGAGGAAGATAGTTTCTATATTTTCTTAATCCAAAAGGTGCTTTCTGGATAAAAGAGACATTGATTTTTTGCTTTTCAATTATTTCGGCCTGTGTTCCTTTTCTATAGACGAGGGTAAAAAGTTCGAGCTTTTGAGGTTTAAGATTATGCTCAATGACATAAAGAATCTCCTCCAATACTTTTTCTCCCCCTCTTCTTCCTACAAGCCAATCGTGGATGACTGCTATTTTAAGATTCATAAATCAAGAGTCTTTTTCTTTTCCACTTCTTTATATAATCTTAGAAAATTTAGGCCAAGGATCTTCTTTATCTCGATATCTGTAAACCCGGCTTTAATCATCTCAACTACAAGATCAGGCAAATGAGTAACATCACTTAATCCCCGTGGGGCAGAATTTCCAATTCCTTCAAAATCAGAACCAATTCCTACATGATCAATTCCTACCAATTCCTTAATATATTTAATATGTTTTACAACTATCTTCAAATCAGGCTTTGCATTTTGATACTCTTTTTTCTGATCTTTTTTTATTTCTTCCAATTTTGTTTCATATTCTTTTCCCTTTTCAGGATATCTTTCTTCAAGTTTTTTTATTAATTGCTTATATCTTTTTGTAATTTCCTTATATCTTTTTATGAAAGTGCCGTCTAAGTAAAAGGAGGCGAAGTTTACATCTATAAGCCCACCTTTTGAAGCTATTGCTTTGATGAGTTTATCCGATAGATTTCTCGGATGCTCTGCAAGTGCCCGTGCGCATGAGTGAGAGGCAATTATCGGAGCTGATGAAATGGACAATATATCCTCCACCGCTTTATCAGAAAGATGAGACACATCAACAATCATTCCGACTTTATTCATTCTTCTGATAATTTCTTTTCCCAGGGGGCTAAGGCCAGACCATTTTTCTTTGCCGGTTGAAGAATCGCAAAGGTAATTGGATGACATATGTGTTAAAGAAGCCATCCTGATTCCCATTTTATAAAAGATGTTGACATACTCGACAGAGTGAAAGACAGAGGCATTTTCTAAGCTAAAGGTAATTGCAATCTTGCCGTTTTTTACTATTCTTTCAATATCATCACTGGAATATGCTATTTCCGCAAGTTTTTCATTCTTATATATTTCCTTTAAAGTTGCTGCCATTACTTTAAGTGCATAAACCTCGGGATCTTTATTATCAAGTTTGTTGGGAATCCAGATGGCAAAAACGGGAGAATTTTGCCCGCCTTCAAGCATTCTGGGAAAATCTATTTGACCTTTTTCCCTTCTTATTGTTATGCTTTCTCCTTTATAAACAGTGGTAGGGGCATCTTCATGGGTGTCTGCGACAATGCTGGATCTAATAAGCTTTATTGCTCTTATCCTTAAGTCAGAGGAGTTTTCAGGAAACAGCGGGAGAGACAGGAATAAAACAATAATAACAGAAATTACAACTACTTTCTTTCTCATAAATCCTCCTTTTTTATATAAAAAGATATAATAATTTTAAATGATTATATAGTCAAGGAGAAAATATAGTTTAAAATCTCCTATTTGGAAAGTTTATCCAATTTATTGGGGATTAAAAGGATAGACTTTATAATGTCGATAACCAGAAAATTAACTACAAAAAGCACATAGGCAATGAAAGGAAGAAGTCCTACTACGAGAAGTTTACTCATATCACCAAAAACTTTTGCCCAGCTGATTAAAATTTCAAACCCCTTTCCGAATATTCCTGTTGAATGAACTATTAACATTATTAACAAGTATATGATTCCAACCCCATAGATAAAAGGAATAAGCTTAAGATAGAGCTTAATAAAAAAACCAAAAATACCGATTGCCTCTTCTCCGGCGGAGTTCTTTTTTACACTTTTGACAGAAATGAGTGAGGGGTTAAATGAGATTAAGGCTACCAATGTAAAAACTATGAAAATCCCGACTCCCTGAACAAAAGGAAGAAATTTTGGGATTTTTATTGCCAGATAAAGATCCACAAAGAGATAGACTATACCAATAATCAAAGCAAAAATACCAATGGCTTCGGTAAAACCGGACGAAGTCATATGTGTTTCATTGTTTTTTATTAAATCTTCATTGATATTATTAAATTTTGACGAAATGAACTGAGCAATTATGAAAGCTATGGCGAAAAAGACCCCATAAAGAAAACTTTTAAAGGATTCCATCCTGATTGATGCAATCAGTCCGATTATAATAACTAAGACAGCGGCAAGATACAGACCGTAATCTCCTAAGATAATCAACCATTTTCTTAAGGTTTCAAAAAGTTTTAAAGATAGTATCTTTTTTACACTTCCAAGAAGATTACCGATAAACCCTTCCAATAAATTTTTTTTACTGCTTCCCATTTTTTTCCTCCTTATATAAAAATAAAATTATTTTTTTACTCTTATTCTTGTCCCATGTTCTACGGATAAAAGAATTTCTTCCGGAGATATATCAGGAGGAAAATAAACACCGCTTATTCTTGCATGGTTGAAGGAGGCTCCCTCAAGAAGGGCTTCAGAAAGATCCACTCCTCTTAAATCCGCGAGTTTTAAGTAGGAGTTTTTAAGATCTGCTCTTCTTAAATTTGCACCTCTGAGGTCAATTCCTCTCAGATTACAGTTCTCAAGATCAACTCTTCCATCAAGCTTTTCTACTTCTTTATTGAACTCTTCGATTTTGCCATCTCTTAAAAGAATGTGAAATTTGTTTTTTCTTAACTCCATTTTATCCTCCAGAAAAATTTAACACAAAAAAAACTCAATTGTCAATAAAATTTCTTTGGATCACCATATGAAAAAATTAATGCTATAATAGAATATATTAAAAAGAGGTGAAAATGTTAGATTTTAGCATTAAACTGCCTGATTATGTTTTTTTTGGCAAAAACTCCATGGAAAAATTAAAAAAACAAGTCGGAAGGTTCGGAAGAAAAACTCTCATAGTAACAGGGAAAAATAGTGCTATAAAATCAGGAGCATTGAATGATCTCATACCTATTTTGAAAGAAAAGGATATCAAATACAGGATTTTTGATGAAATAGTAAGCAATCCTCTGAATACGATAATTGATACTGGAGCTGTGGTATCAAAAGAGTTCGGAGCAAATTTTTTAATTGCCATAGGGGGCGGTTCTGTGATGGATGCAGCCAAGGGGATTGCTGTGGTGCATTCGAATGGAGGGAGTATCTGGGATTATGTTTATGATGGGAGAAGGAGTGCTAAAAAGATAAAAAAAGCCCTTTCTGTGATTGCAATCCCCACTCTGGCAGCTTCTGGTTCGGAGTTAGACGGTGGAGCTGTGATAACAAATCAGAAGACAAAAGAAAAAATAGCTTTCGGCTCTTTTCACACAATCCCAAAAATAGCAGTCCTGAATCCGATATATACTTTTACAACCCCAAAGGAGTATACAGCATACGGAGCAGCGGACATAATAAGTCATTTGACCGAATCCTTTTTAGGAACAAGAGAGGAAAATTCGAAAATATCGGATCAATTAATTTCATCTCTTATAAGAATTGTAATAAATAATCTGCCAGAAGTACTTAAAAAACCTGATGATTATGATTCAAGGGCTGAAATAATGCTTGCGTCGAGTCTGGCTCTTTCCGGGATTCCATCTGTTGGAACAAAGGGAAATTTTATAATGCACTATCTTGAACATCCCATGTCAGGACATTTGAATATTCCCCACGGCAAAGGCCTGGCAGCTCTTTTTATCCCCTATTTCAAAAAGATGAAAGTAATCAATAAAAAAAGAGTGGAAAAGTATTTTGAATTAATCTTTAATTCAAATATTGACGAAGGAATTCAAAAATTTGAAATCTGGATAAAAAATAACTTTCTCCCCTTAAAACTGTCGGAAGATGGAGTTAATGAAAATAATATAAAAGTTTTCGCCGAGGATTGTATAAGAATAAGCTCTTCAGGCAAAGGCTATCTGGGGGAGTTTAGAGAGCTCGACAGGGATGGAATAATAGAAATTTATAAACAGTTAATCGATTGAGATAAAAAGAAATATAAAAGAGAGATAAAAATAATTATTTTATTAAAAAGGGCATTTAAATAGGAAGAGTAAACTATTTGGCTTTTGGAAGAAGTTAGAAATCTATTAAACATTTATCTTATAAACTAATTTGTTGACCAGGAGAATTTGTGGTATTCTTTAAAACATAAAAAAGTTTAAAAAATGAGTATGGATATTAATGCAATTTTATCTTCATGGTCGATTTTCATACAAATTTTGATTGAAATCCCTCTGTTTTTACTTTTTCTTATAGCCACTTTTACAACCAAAAAGAGGGTAATGCTAATCTGGACAATAGCATGGTCTTTTAACCTTCTGGCACTTTCTTCTGTCTATTATGTAGCGAGAGCTATACTCATACCAGAATATTCTTACTTGAGTGAGATTACTTACAGTACATATGCTATATTTAAAATTACCTTTGCAATTTTACTCCTCTTTTCAGCTTATCAATACATAACTAAAGAAAGGTACCTGAAATTCCCTTTTAAATATTATATAGCTTTTATTATTCTACTCTTTGCTCTTTTTTTAAACACAAAAGCAGTTGAAATTCAATTCTGGGTTTATTTAATGGTTTCATTGTCTCTCTTCTGGAGTGGTTTTTTTATGTTAAAAAACAAAAAAAGCTCTGACGGAAAAATTATAGCGGCAGGTTTCCTTATAAATGGTACTGTGTTTTTTCATCATGCCATTATTCTTGTTCAATGGTTTTATTTACATCAAACTCCGGCCTATATGAGCAGAATATCATTCTATGATTCGATAAGTGAGTTTATCCTTGCTCTTGGTTTTATTCTTGCCGTAACTGTTGATACTGTTCGAGAACTCCAGGGTAGTAACAAAAAACTTATGGAAAAACAGGAAATATTAAGAGGTCTTGTTGACTATGATCCTCTTACGGGCTTGAGAAACAGGAGAATTTTGAGAGAATTTATAGATAGAATTAAAAAAGGTAAAGGAGTGGTGGTCTTTATTGATATTGACAATTTTAAAAAGATTAATGATAATTTTGGTCATATGGTAGGTGATAAATGTATAATGGAAATCGCCAGAGAGATAAAAAATGATTTTAGATCGGAAGATGGCCTTTTCAGATATGGAGGAGATGAATTTCTCTTAATTCTATCCAATATGACAGTTGATGAGGTTAGTGTAAGATTAAACAGATTAAAAAGTAGGGTTAAAAATTCGGTTAAGGGAGTATATTTAAGTTTTTCATTCGGAATCAGTGAATTTGATAAAAATTTAGACTTCAAAGAGGTGCTTAATATGGCGGATAAAAAGATGTATCAGGCAAAAAAAGATGAAAAACAAGAATAGTAAATCATTTCAGAATACATCGGGTTTAAATTTGATTTTGAGGAAAAATTTCAACGAAAAGGGAAAACCTGAACTCCCGTTTGTATTAAATTATTGTAAAATATTTAAGGAGGAATAAATGAAGAAAACATCTAAAAAACATCTATTTACCTTCATTCTTATATTTTTGTTAATATCAGGCTTTTCTTTTGCTGAATTAAAGATAAAGGAAGAAAAGATTAAATTCAGAACCTATGGATTTTCCGACCCTGACCCGATTGCTAAGATGGGGAGAATCTATCCGTACTTTAGGTTTGATAAATTTGCTTATAAACCGAAGGATAAATTCTGGAATATGGTTATTCTTGAAAATGATTATATAAAAGTGTGGGTTTCTCCGGAAATTGGAGGTAAGGTCTGGGGAGCTGTTGAAAAATCCTCAGGTTATCCCTTTGTCTATTTTAATAAGGCAGTAAAATTCAGAGATATTGGAATGAGGGGGCCCTGGACTTCGGGTGGAATTGAATTTAATTTCGGAACAATCGGTCATACTACCAATGTGGGAACTCCTGTGGATTATTATATAAGGAAAAACAGGGATGACAGTGTAAGTGTTTTTGTGGGAACTATGGACCTTACTTCAAGAACAAATTGGCAGGTTGAAATAAAACTGAAAGATGATAAGGCATACTTTGAAACAAATACCTTCTGGTTTAATCCGACAAACCTGGATACCTCTCTCTATCACTGGTTAAACAATGCCATTAATACGGGTGATGATCTCAAATATTTTTTTCAGGGTAATTATCATTTGGACCATAATGGGATTCCTTATCCCTGGCCGATAAATAAAGAGGGAATAGATATTTCTTATTATAGAAACAATAATTTTGGAACATACAAACCCTATCATATCTTCGGGGCTTTTGTTAATTTTTTTTCCGAAGTCTGGCAGAATAAAAAAATAGGAGCAGGTCATTGGGGATTTTTCACAGATAAGCCGGGGAAAAAAATCTGGATTTGGGGACTTTCAAGAGAGGGAGCTATCTGGGAAAGCCTGTTGGCAGATCAGGATTTAGGAAACAAGCAATATTCCGAAACACAATCAGGGATTTTATTCATTCAGGCAGGGCATAGTAGTAAGACTCCATTTAAACATGCATACTTTGCACCTCAAACCATTCAAAATTCCAGAGATATCTGGTTTGTAACAAAGGGGCTTCGGGAGATTAAAGATGCAAATGAAATAGGAGCTTTTAATTTTAAATTCAAAAACAAAAGTTTTATTTTTGAATTTTGCCCCTTTGAAAATATAAATAAAGAGCTAAAAATTTTCAATGATCACAAAAGTATATTTAAAGAAAAACTGAATCTCAAACTTTTGCAAATTTACAGGAAGAATATCAATTTAAGTAAAACAGGAATAATTAAAGTATTCTTAGGTAACAGACTTATTTATGATTCCTCTTACAGCAATAAAATGAATAGGCCTGTGAAATCAAAGTTTAATCTTGATGATGAAAATTATTATAATTATTATATCAAAGGTTTGGAGAAAAGCAGACAGAGGGATTACGGGGAGGCTCTTGAATTATTCAAAAAAGCTTACAAAATAGCCCCATACTTTTCACCTGTAGCCAATGAGTTGGCGGAAATTTACTACAGAAGAATGGAATACGAAAAGGCTTTAAAGTATGCAAGACTTTCTCTCTCAAATGATGCATATGATCCAAAGGGTAACTTTTTTTACGGAGTGATAAACAATGAGTTAGGGAATATAGCTGATGCCAAGGATGGGTTCAGCATAGCCGGTAAATTTCCGGGATACAGGTCTGCAGCTTTTTCCAACTTAGCTGAAATATATTTTAAAGAAAAAAATTATGATTATTCGAAAGTTTTTGTAAAAAGGTCTTTAAACTATAATAAATTCAATCTGAATGCATACAGAATATTGTCCGTAATTTACAGGAAAGAGGGAAAAAAATCAAAAGCATTGGAAGTTCAAAACAAAATACTCTCCTTTTACCCGCTTTCACACTTTTCAAGATTTGAAAGATTTTTGATTACAAATAATAAATCCGATCTCAATGAATTTAAAAGATACATAAAAAATGAATTTCCCGAACAGACCTATCTTGAAATAGCTCTTTATTATTATGGATCGGGCCTTTATCAGGAAGCTATAAAATTGCTAAATCTTTCACCGAAAAATCCAATAATAAATTACTGGTTAAGCTATCTATATAATTTAGAAGGAAAGATTAAAGAGAGTAAAAAGTTTTTAAACCTTGCTTTAAATAGCTCTCCTTTTCTCATTTTCCCATTCAGACATGAAACCTTAAAAGTTTTGAAATGGGCTGAGAGTTTGAAGGAAAACTGGAAAAACAAATATTATATGGGTTTAATCTATTGGAGTAAATACAGGATTGAAGAGGCAAAAAAATATTTTCTCAAATGTAAAAATCTTCCTGACTATCCCTATTTTTACATAACAAATGGAAGATTGTTTGAAAAAGATAATCCAAAATTATCAGAGGAATCATACCTTAGAGCATATAGACTTGCTCCCAAATCATGGAGAATTTATCACTCAATCTATAATTTTTATAAATCTCAAAAAAACATTGAAAGAGCATACTATTTTGCTAAAAAAGGAGCAAAAAGATTCAAAGACTTTTATCTGCTTCATTTTGATTATGCTGATGCCCTATATCATAAAGGAAAATACAAGAAAGCTCTGTCAATTTTAAACAGACTAACAATTTTACCATCTGAAGCGGCTACCTTCGGAAGGACTCTTTACAATAGGGTAACCATTATGTATGCAATCTCCTTAATGAAAAAAGGAAAATATAAAAAGGCTATTTTTTACCTTGAGAAGGCAAAATTATGGCCTGAACATCTTGGAGCGGGAAAACCTTTTGATGCTGATGAGAGGATAGAAAATTATCTTGAGGCAATCTCATATAAAAAATTGGGTGATATTAAAAAATCTGAAGAGCTTTTAAAAGATGTTGTTAAATACACTGTAAGCAGAACAACAGATATATTAACCAAAAGCTACCCTGAGTACGATATTATAGGCTATCTTGCTGCTGATAAATTAAAGGATTTCAAGGCAAAAGAGAAAATAGAAAATATAATAAATACAAGAGATAAGGATGTAAGAGAGGTCTTTAAAAATTCAGATAACAAAAATTATTTATCAAAAGCTTTTAAAAACACAGCTCCGGATTCCAGTATGAATTTTCTTTTAAAGGTTCTATTAAATATATAGTTAAAAACTAATTTGTAAAGAAGATAGAATTTTAGTTAAATAGTTAGCGTTGAGAATTTTGTATCTTTAAATGGTGAAATTTTTATGTTATTCTCTTTGATCTCTTTATCTCTTTTACCACAAGATAGATACCAAAAAAGAAACCTCCAAAGAAGATTGTTGCTGTTATAGGATTAAAGATTAACCACGGTTCCTGAAATATTCTCCACTTTGCCAATATCTCAATATCATTCCAGAACACCATTGTGGCAGGAATTGCATATCTCAACCTTGGGCCAAAACCTTTTATTTGCATTAATTTTAAGAACAGATATCCGCTGAAAGAAAAGGAAAGAAAAAATACTCCGTAGGTAAACCAGCTGTATACTCCAAATATTTTTTCATCATAGGCAAGCAAAAGAAGCACATAAAAAAACCATGTTACTGTTGAAAACATAAAAGCTGTATGAGGAGCGTAATTATAAATTTTTCCGTTGGCAACACTACCTCTCATAAGATTAAAGTTTCTTCTGAAATACATAAAGAAATTACATCTTGAACATTCAAGAAAGAGCATATATGCAATTATAATCAAGAGAAATCCCCAGGAGTATTTCATTAAGATATACTCGCCATACTCACCTATCAACTTTCCCTTAAAAACAGTTATCTTCTTAGCAATCCCTAAAATCCTCGCGGAAATCAAAAGTGAAAATTCAAGACCTGTCCACAAAAACAGACCCGCTATTAACCCTGCTATACTCTGCGCAGCATCATTGGTGATTCTTTTTGAAAAAAATAAAATCAAAAACCCGATAAGAAAAAGAGATAGCATGGAATAAATTATGAATTTTGAATTCGGTAATAAATAAAATTTTACCTTTTCATTCTTATTTAAAAGAGAAAGTGAATTTTCATAAACCTTAATTTCCTCGTTGTTTTTCTTCTTTTCACTCTCCTTTAGATTAAACTCTAATCCCTTTTTAAAGGAATAATCTCCAAACCATTTTCCCTCTGATTTAATATTGTTTTCATAAAAATCTTTTGAAACATTCAAATCAATATGATTGATAATCACCATGAAGAGATGCCCGGAGGCAAGGGTAAAAGCACAAGAAAAAATGCTAAAACAGATTGACCTACATAAAGTTTTTTATTACTCATAATAAATTCCTCAAAAATTATAGCATTTTTTCTTTTTGAGATATAGTCTTTCTGAAGCTCTTGATAATGATACTTGATTTTTTCCACTTTTTGTATTATAAGTCTATACAGATTTCAGAGAAAGGAGGAATTTTATGAAAAATAGAGCGAGGTTGATTAAAAGACTCAGTATTTATCAAAAGATTGTAATAGTCATGTTACTCGTAGGTCTTATCCCTATTCTTACAACATATTTTTTTGTTAATGCAAGGACAAAAAATATTCTTCAGGAACAAACCATTACTGATATTAAAGCTTTGCAATCGGCAAAGGCAATTGATATTGAAAATAATATCAATAATCTTCTAAAACAAATCAAAGCGACGGCGGAGTTAAATCTGATCAGGAAAATTTACGGACAACTCAAATCTTATCATGATAGGATGAAAGCGGGAATTAATACATCATACCCGATAAATACAAAAGAATATAAAAAGCTTTATTCCGCCATTTATAATGAAATAAAAGATTTTGCCACCGACATGGGTTATGCGGATCTTTATCTTATATGTGCAGCTCATGGACATGTTATGTTCTCTTTAAAACAGCTTGATGACCTTGGAACTAATTTAAGGTATGGAAAGTATAAAGATACGAGCCTTGCCATACTCTGGGATAGTATAGTTCACAAAACAAAAAAAGAGACTGTAATGGATTTTGAACCTTATCCTCCTGCAAAAAATGAACAAACAGCATTCATAGGAGCTCCCGTTAAAGATAAAACCGGTAAATTATTAGCCATTGTTGTCGTTCCCCTTCCTTATAGCGACTATATGAAAATAGTGCAGGTAAGAAAAGGTCTGGGAAAAAGCGGAGAGTCATACATAGTTGGAGTGGGAAGGGATGGAAAGACATATCTTAGAAGCAACAGAATAGTTAAAAAGGGGAAAATAGGGGATCCGAAGAGTGACCGTATTATAAAAAAGTGTTTGTTTGAAAAAAAGACAGGAGTGGAAGAGAAAACAGGTTCAACAGGTAATAGAGAGATAGTTTTTTACACACCTTTAAGAATAGAGGGACTTAAATGGGGACTTTTTACAACCATAAAAAAGGGTGAGCTTTTGGCCCCTGTTCACAGGCTTGGCAAAATACTTTTATCTTTTATCTTTCTGACAGTAATAATTATAATAATTGTCATCATTATATTTGGCAAACAGATAGTAAAGCCAATAAAAAGAATGATTGCAAGAGCTCAGGATCTTGCTACGGGAGAGGCTGATCTAACAAAGAGAGTCGTTGCTGAAAATCAGGATGAATTGGGAGAGCTTGCGAACTGGTTTAATAAATTTATAGAGAGAATTCAGTCCATTGTGTCAGAGGTAAAAACAAATGCTTCTGTCGTATCATCAGCCTCCACAGAGCTTTCATCAACATCGGAGGAGCTTACCGCAACAACGGAGGAGCAGAATGCTCAGGCAGCCTCTGTTGCATCCGCTATGGAGGAGTTGACTGCAACAATTGAAGATAATCAGAGAATGGTGGAACAGGCTCAGGAGAATGTTTCAAACATGGAAAATGTTATGAATGATACATCAGCAACAATTCTCCAGATAACCAACTCAATAGGGGAGATTGCGGGAAAATTCGAGAATCTTGCGACAATGATAAATGATTTCGGTAAGTCAGCAAAAGGTATAGGGGAGATACTCTCTGTTATAACGGATATTGCGGATCAGACAAATCTTCTTGCTCTGAATGCTGCCATAGAGGCTGCAAGAGCAGGAGAGGCCGGAAGGGGTTTTGCAGTTGTTGCGGATGAAATAAGAAAGCTTGCGGAGAGAACTGCAAAATCTACAAAGGAGATAGAAGAGATAACCAAAAAGATTCAGGTCGGAGCTGAGAATGCTGTCAATGCAATGGATGTATCCTTAAAAGAGGTTATAAAGGGACAGGATTTGGCAAATAATGGAAGAACAATGATTGAAAGATTAATAGAGGAATCAAGAAAGGTTCAGGAAGTGACAATGGCAGTGTCAACAGCTACAACTGAGCAAGCGGTTACGGTTAAAGAGGTTAATTCCAGTATCCAGCATATTGCACAGGCTTCGGAACAATCCAAAATAGCAATATCTCAGATTGCCACGACTTCAAATGATCTTGCACGACAGGCTGAGAATTTGAAAGAGCTTGTGGATAAGTTTAGGACCGAATAGATTATGATTTATTGATTGGTAAAAAGGTTTAACAAGAGTTCAGAGGAGAAAATCTTATAAAGATTGGATTTAGAGTGAGAAGGAATTTAATGCTTTAAGCAAGACTATTTGTCATAGAATAAAGTTCTGGGGCTTATTTTATGATTTTAATTAAATCTCCTCTTTTTAAACTGTTGTAAAGAGCAATATTGTTAATAATAGAAATTTTTTTCCATAATCTTTTCGGGATGGAATTTTTTCGAAGATAATCCTGAAGTGTCCGGGTTTTTCTTACTCTTTTTATATAAACCCTACGGGGTTTTCTATTTAGGTAATAGGGATTGGTTAGGTTGGAAAATGAATTCATCGTTGAAATTATAGCTCTTTTTCTAATATTATATTTATCAGGAGTTGAAGCAGCCAGGAAGGTGAACATATAACTTCCTTTTTTAATGGTATCTATTAATGCTCTTACCTTAGAGGTGGTTCCATCATTTTGTTTGTTGTAAATTAAAAAATCGATATAGTAAGCGGAAAAGCCGTTTACTCTGAAATTCCCATAGGAAATTAGGTCTGTAGTTTCAAATTTCTTGTACAGTCCTTCCGCATAACTCGAGGGATTAGCATTATTCCTTTCAGCCATCAGTAAGATTACGGAATTTTTATCCTTTGAGACTATCTTTACTTGTTTAGGTGTGTTGTAGACACTCCAGCCGGGAGGAATTTTAAAATAGAATCTCATCTCAGGGTGGTAAAAGTATCCGTTTTCCACATAGCCCTGTCTGGGATCTTTACCATAAACAAGTCCATTTATATTTTTTAAATAATAGACTCTTTTAACTACAAGATTATTATCCTCTAATTTGAGATAGGAGATAGCTCTTTCAATTCTTTTTTTTGTCAAAGGGTGAGTTGACAGAAAGTTCGGAAGATGTGGACCTCCCGCCTCTTTTGTGAGATTTTCAAGAGAGTAAAAAAACTTTACAATTCCTTCGGGATTGTAACCAGCTCTTCTTGCGTATAAGATTCCAAGTGAATCCGCCTCATATTCATTATCTCTGCTATATTTTAAGAATAAAAGCTGAGTTCCGATGGAAATCAGTGGTGCAATATCTCTGACTTTTTTACTCAAACCGGCTGCCACAACCAGCCCTGCATTAAAGAGAATTGCCCTTGACATGGCCTTTGCCGAATGTCTTGCGTTTACGTGACCAAGCTCATGCCCTAACACTGTGGCTAACTCACATTCACTATTAAGCATTGCAAGAAGTCCTCTTGTTATGTAAATATATCCTCCCGGTGCAGCGAATGCATTGACAACATCACTATCCAACACTGAAAAATAATATTTTATGTTTTTTCTATGAACATGTTGAACGAGCTTTTGTCCCACTCGGGTGACATAATTATTTAATTTAGAACTTCGGTATATACCATATTCGGCTCTAACGCTTTTATCAACGGATTTACCGATTTCAATTTCCTGAGATTCAGGTATAAGCATTAACTCTTTTTTTCCTGTTACCGGATTAACCGCACAGCTTACAATAAAAATGGAAAACGATAATAACAAAAAAAACAAAATATTATATTTTCTTCCTCTCATTACAAACTCCCAGATAATTATTACATTTAAAATAAAGAAATGTCAAACTCTCCCTTTGCGTTAAAAATAATCTTACCGAAACGAATAAGTTTAGTCAGAAAAAATCTTACTCAAATGGAGGAGGAGGGAAATTAAAAGATTCTCTATTTCTTATTTTATCGATATCTGTATTTGCGGGATATCTACTCTTAAGGTGATTATAAAGAGAATCAAAATTCCCTTGATCACCTGTTCTGTAAAAAAGTTCAAGTCTTAGCAATTCGTAGATTATTTTATCTTTTAGCATAATCGCTTTTTCAATTGATTTGAGGGCTTTATCATATTTCCCTTGAAAAAAAGAGGCTAAAGACAGTGCATAGTAAACCCTATCATTTAACGGATCATTAAAAAGATATCTTCTTAACAATTTTTCTGAAATAAAAAGATTCTTATTTTTTAAGGCCTCAATTCCTTCCTTAAAATAATAGGTATCCTTTTTAATAGGAATATCCTCATAGAGAATTGGTAAAAAGGTGGGTTCTTCATCAGGTGGGAAGAATGAAATATCATTCAAAAGTTCTGAAAGTAAATCTTTCGGATTATTTTTCAGAAAAGTTCCAGAATTTTCCTCTTTTATGCTTTTTTCCATTATTCTTTTAAAAAGTTCAATCTGTATGGGATTTTTATAAGCAATTTTAACGGATTTTTCTATTTCCTCCTTTGCTTTTTTAAGATTTTTCTCTTTGAATTCAAAAAGAGAATAATTATAGTAAACTCTCCAATCTTCGGGCGAAAGACTTTCCGCCTCCATCAGGTATTCTCTTATCTCTCCTTTATTCCCTCCTGATAAAATTAGTAAGACAGCATAATTATTCAAATCGCAAATGCTTTTATTCTGAATTTTATCCAGTAGATTTTTAGCGCTTTCAAAATCAGAAAGTTTTATTAGGGAGAAAATCTTGATTCTATACTCTTTCATTGTTTTAGGCTCATTTAAAAAATCAACTATACTTTCATAATCTTCTTCGTCTATCAATTCTTTTAAATATAATTCTCTCAAAAATTGTGACTCGGGGAATTTCTTAAGCCCCTTTCTTATTGTTTCCAATCTCTCACTATTGTATTTTTTTATTGCTTCAACCACAACCAAAAGCTCATCTTTATTTAATTCTTTCTCTTTATCACCATAGATAAAATGAGAAAGTGAATTTAGGAGATTCTTAATATTCGTTTCTTTTATCGTTTTGGAGCTAATTACGAATTTTTTTAAGTTAAATTTTTTTATCTTTAATTGAATCATTCCGGCTTTTTCCGTAATTTCGCCAAAGTAAACATTATTTGCTTTAAGCTCCATTCCCTTCTTAAGAATGTAACTAAAACTAACTTCTCCTGAAATTTTAACATCTTTTTCGGAAGAATCAGGATAATTTAATCCCAATAAAAACTTTTCACCTGATAATGAATCATAAAGGAGAAAAGGAACAGCCACTTGTAACCATTTATTTTCTCTTCTGGCTTTAAACCACCAGACAAGATCTGAGGCTATGGTAAGCTTTAGAAGGATAAATATGAAAAGAATGATTAAGACTTTTTTCATTTTTTCCTCTTCACTATTAGTATCGTAAAATCATCCAACAGATTTCCAGCGGATATTTTTTTCACATCTTTCAAAATGTGATTCCATATCTGAGGTAAACTCATATCTCTATATTTATTCAGATACTTTTTTACTCCTCTTAAACCTATTTCCTTCTTTAAAACACCTATTGATTCGTATAATCCGTCAGTATAAAGAAAAAGAATATTTTCAGGGTTCATTTTTATGTTAAAAGATGAATATTTGTAGTTTTTAAAGAACCCAAGTATTGTATTGCCCTTTTTCAATGTATAAATTCTTTTTCCTTTGTAAAGTAAGGGGTAATTATGGCCACAATTTATTAACTCTATATTTCCCCCGTCTATTTTACCAAAAATTGCTGTTATAAATTGATTGCTCTCTGTGTTCTCATAGACAAAAGAGTTTATTTCCTCAACCTTTTCTTCAAAACTCTTTTCTTTTTTAAATATTATTAAAAAAGCACTCTTAAAAAGGGCGACAAGAAGGGAGGCAGGCACTCCCTTTCCTGAGATATCAGCTATAACAAAATAAAGAATATCTCCGACTCTGAGAAAATCAAAAAAATCTCCTCCTACTATTTCAGCGGGTTCCGTTCCGCCGAAAATCTCAAAATAATTATGTTTTGGAAAAGATTTTGGAATCATTCTATCCTGTATCTGTTTTGCAATTTCAAGTTCTCTTTCGATTTTGTTCTTCTCTATTCTTTCTCTATACAAATTTGACCTTTCTATTGCAATTGCTGCAATGGATGCAAAGGCATTTAAAATTCTTAAATGTTTCTTGGAGTATTGAGATAGTTTATTGCTTTCAAGATTCAAAATACCTATTGTTTTATCCTTTGAAATTATCGGAACAACTATTTCGGATTTTGTTTTTTCTCTCGCCTTGACATATATCTTTTCATTGTTAACATTCATACTTATGTATGGTTTTCCGTTTTTTGCGACGAGACCAACAAGCCCCTGACCTATCTTTACCTTTAGCTTTTCAAGATTCTTTTTTGGGAAACCCTTAAAATACAATGTTTTCAGATTATTTTTCTCATGATCCAGAATATATATTGCCACAGCATTGTAGTCTATGATTTTTTTCAATGATTCAACTATCTTTTTTAATATATTGTTGAGTTCAAGGTATAGGGATAAATCTATATTCACCTGGTACAGTGTCTTTGAAATCTCTTTCTCAAAGTCCAGCCTCTCTTTTATTAAAAAGTTTTTTAAAACAATGTTAACCAGATTAACTATTATCTCTTCATCAAAATTTTTAATTTTCTTTTTTGGTTTAAAAATAATGAAACCTAAAAATTCTCCGTCAAACTCGAATTTCCAGTATCCTTTTTCTTTTGAATGAATGGAAAAAATTTTCTTTAAATCGCAATCCTCTTCTATTATTGAGTCCAATTTAAGGTATTTTCCATCAGCAAGATAAAATTTTTCCACACAACCTTTTTTTTCATTTTTCAGGTAAAAAACACACTCTTTTAAACCTTGATTATCTAAAAATTTCAAAAATCCTGAGATAAATTTCTTTTTTTTATCGGCTATTTTTACCAAGCTTAAAAGCTTTGCGGAAATCTCTTCTTTTTTAATCATTAGCTCCTTATTCCGAGATAAAGGTATACAGCTATTAGTAAGAAAATTATATTAGCTCCCAGAGCGGATAAAGATGGAGGTAAAAGGCCAACACTTCCTAAAGATTTGAAGATTCCAAAGAATATCCAGTATAGAAGAGAGATGGTAATTGCAGCACCGACACCTACGAGAGTCCCGCTTTTCCCCAATTTCAAAGAAAAAGGGATACTAAACAATATCATAATAAAATTTATAAGTGGAAATCCGATCTTGGTATAAAGGTTAACCTCGTATTCTCTTGATTCGAAATTATTCTCTTTAAGATATTTGACATACTTTCTCAGTTGAAAAAAATTCATCGTTTCAGGATCAACTCTTTTTGAAGTGAAAAAATCTTCGGATTCAAGTATCCCTATTTTTTTCCTCTTAAATTTTTTAAATGAATCCAAAAATCCGTTTTTAAAGTCAGCTTCCCAGCCATTTTTTAAAATCATGTGGAAATTACCAAGGTATGCTCTCTTTGCAACAAACCTCTTTTGGGCTTCAAAGTCCTTATTTAAGGAAAAAAGTTCAAAATTGGTGAATATTTTCTTTTTTCTGTTAAAATGTTTGTAATGATATATATTGTTGTATTTTGATATTTGCCAGCTATTAAAAGCACTTATGTAACTATTTTTCCTGTCCATTATATTGTTTCTAATCTCTTCAGCTCTCTTGTTTGAAACAGGTAAAATCTTCTCCTGTATCCAGAAGCTTCCTGAGCTAATTATAATTCCTAAAAGTAAAAAGTTAACACTTAATCTGAAAACACTTATTCCGAGTGATTTTATGGCGAGAATTTCATTGTTTTTGACCATAATCCCCACTGTGAGCAAGGTTGTCGCCAGCGAAGAAATTGGTAAAATATATTCAATTATCTGGGGAGTGAAAAAATAGAGATATTTAAACAAAAGGGAGATACTTTTCTTGTTTTCTAATATATCATCGATAAGCTCAAAAAAAGTAATAATAAGGAAAATCATAAACATGCTTAATATAATGAGAATGAAAATCTTAAGAAAGAGTGAGAGTACATAGCGATCTAAAATATTCGGGTATTTAAAACTTAGCTTCTGTATTTTTATCTTAAAAGCGGTTTTTTTCAGATTTGAAAATCTCTTTTTCTTTACAGTTGTTTCACTCTTGTTTACACCCTTTTTTGCAAAAATATTAAGCTCTTTGAATTTATTGTTTAACAAAAATATTATTCCTATGGTTAAGAAAAATATATTTGGTCCCCATAAGCCTAAAAGGGGAGAGATATATCCGTCTATGGAGAAATTTTCTCCCCAGGAAAAAGCGGTAAAGTATACAATTATTATTATCAGGCTTAACGAAAAGCCGCCTCTTTTAACACTTAATCCAAGTCCTACTCCTAATATGGCAAAAACTATCGCGGAAAAGGGCAAGGCCACTCTTTTATGAAGTTCTGAAATATACGCCAATTTTAATTTTTCAGGTAGAATTTTTCTTTTTAGAGTTACAAGTAATTCTTTGTATGTTTTATCTCTTCGTCTTTTTGAAACATGGAATTTTCTGAAGAAAAAATCCGTATCCAGAGGATGAAGAATGTAGGAGAATTTTGCTGTCGTATAGTTTTCGGGTTTTTTGTTTTCAAACATATGGACAAAGCCATTCACAAGTTTTACTTCTGCTGTTCTTGCTCTCTTATCTATTCTCAACTCACCCTTTTTAGCTATTAACACTTTGTTCTTTTCAGGATCCATTTGACTGAAAAGAAAAACATCTCTCCACTTTTTATCTTTCCCTTTATCCTTAATGTAGAGAGTAATTCCCGGCAATCCCCTTACGAATTTTCTCGGTTCAATTTCCTCGCCGGTTTTTTCAAGAATAATTTTAACAATTGTTTTTGTAAAAGTATAATTTGAGTAAGGAGCTATGTAGAAGGTTATCATTATATGAAAAAGGAAAACCAAAATGGAAAGAAAAAGGACAGGTCTGAAAATTCTATTCAGAGAAATTCCCAGGGATCTCATGGCAAGGTATTCAGAATCAGCTGACAATCTGCTCATTGCCATAAGTACCGAGAAAAGAAAGGCCATGGGAATTGTTATTGAAAAAAGTCCGGGTAAGAGAGAGCCAAATAATTTAATAACAATCAGAATATTTACATTCTTTGATATTAAGAGATCTGTAAGATCAAATATTCTACTGGTTAAGAGTGTGAAGGTGTACAAAAGAAGACCGATTCCGAAATAGGGTAGGATTTCGTTTATTATATATCTGTCAAGGCTTGTTCTCATATGTTAAAGTTTAACATCTCAGCATAATCTTTAAATCTTTTCTCAAATTCTTTCCTGGTTAATTTTTTCAATCTTTCAGTTCCGAAATCCTCTATTGTAAAAGAAGAGACTATTGTTCCGTAAACCATGGCTCTTTTAAGAGTTTTTTCATTGATCTCTTCGGCTTCTTCGAGAAACCCCATAAAAGCTCCGCCATAACTATCACCGGCTCCCGTGGGATCTATGACTGTCTCAACAGGGTAGGGAGGGATAACTGTAAATTTATTATTAAAATAAAGCATGGAGCCATTTTCTCCTTTTTTTATCAAGACAAATTTAACGCCATACTCCTTTAATGCTTTTGCTGCATCATAGATATAGGATTTACCGGTGAGCATTCTTGCTTCCTCATCATTGAGTATGATTCCATCCGCTTTTCTTATAACTTTCTCAAGACCTTCTCTGTCAATATTTATCCACAGATTCATAGTATCCATAACATAGAATTTGTTTTCTCCCAATTGTTCCATTACCTTTTCCTGCAAAGAAGGAGCAATGTTTGCAAGAAATACATTATTTTCATCTTTGTAAAAATCAGGTATTTTGGGATCAAATTGTTCAAAAACATTAAGTTCAGTACTTATGGTTTCCCTTTCAAGAAAATCGTCCGAATACTTTCCGGCCCAGAAAAATGTTTTCCCTTTTTCTCTTACAATACCTCTTGTATCTATTCCCCTTTCTTCCATTTCTTCTATTATTTCCTGAGGGAAATCTTCCCCTACAACACCTACAAGTTTTGGGTTTTCAAAAAGGGAAGCAGCATAGGCATAGTATGTAAGGGAGCCTCCTACTATTCTCTCTCTTTTTCCGTGAACATTTTCAATTGTGTCAAAAGCAATTGAACCTATGGAAAGACTCATAGTTTCCTCCTAAATGTATTTTCCGATTATTAGTCTTAATCTATCCTTAACCTCTTCGGAAATAATATCGGGTGAAGTTATTATCGAATATTTTAATGCTGATTTACATTCACAGGAATCATTCCTATTCTCGGGAATCAAAGGAATAACTTTTTTAATTAACCTTTGAGCATTTTCAGTGTTCTTTTTCAAGTTTTCTATTACCATTTCCACCGTGACATTATCCTCATCCTCTTTCCAGCAATCATAGTCTGTAACAAGGGCAACGGTTGTATAGCAGAGCTCAGCTTCTCTGGCAAGTTTAGCCTCAGTGGCATTTGTCATTCCAATCACATCAAAGCCGAATTTCCTGTATGAGTTGGATTCTGCTATGGTTGAAAAGTGAGGTCCCTCTATATTTATATAGGTCCCTTTATTATGAATACTTAGTCCCAACTCTTTTCCAGCTCTGTATAAAAGTTCTCTTAGAACCGGGCAGGTAGGATGTGCGAAACTTACATGGGCAACAATTCCTTCTTCAAAAAATGTGTTTTTTCTTTTAATTGTTTTATCAAAGAATTGATCCACAAGCACTATATCAAGAGGCTTTACCTCTTCCTTCAGAGAACCTACGGCGGAAACTGAGATAATCCTTTCCACTCCGAGCATTTTAAACCCATAGATATTAGCCCTGTAATTTATTTCAGATGGATTATACCTGTGTCCTCTTGAATGCCTTGAAAGAAAGGCGACTCTTCTGCCCTCTATCTCAACAACCATATAATTATCCGAAGGTTTTCCGAAAGGAGTTGTGAGGGATTTTTCTCCGATTAGCTTAACTCCTTCCATCTCATAAAAACCACTACCTCCGATAATCCCGATTTTTATCCTTTCCATAATTCCTCCTTTTGAGCGTATTTTAGACTATAAAATATTATTTTTAAAGGATAATGTCAATTATCAAATATTAAATTTATTCTTTATCCCGCCAGATGCTCCAGTGTTTTTGTAAGTAGAATCCAGAATCTTTCCACTGTTGAGATCTGAACCTTTTCGTCGGGAGAATGGGGGTTTTTAATAGTGGGGCCAAATGAGATCATATCCATTCCGGGAAATTTTTCCCCTATGATACCTGTCTCAAGTCCTGCGTGAATAGCCTCAACAACAGGTTCTTTCCCGAAAATCTCCTTATGGAGTTTTACCATAGTCTTGAGAATTTCAGAATCAGGATTCGGTGTCCATCCGGGATATGGATTCGGCTGCTCTATCTCTGCTTCTATTAATTTAGCAAAAGCTTTAAGAGAATTAAGCACAAATCTTAATTCGGAGTTTATTGAGCTTCTGCTGCTCTTAACAATTTCAAAAGATTTTTCTTTTGTATGAACAGCGGCAAGATTCGTGGATGTTTGGACTAATCCTTTTATTGCCTGGCTCATTGCAAGAACTCCGTGGGGAAGAGCAAGTATTGAATTAATAATTTTATCTCTAACCATTTTTGTAAATACTTTATCAGGCATCTTTTCATCCTTTGCTTCAATCATAACTCCATCATCCGTTCCCTTAAGCTCCTCTTTTACCTCTGAGAGGACACATTTTACTATCTTTTCAAGCTCGGGCTCATCTTTCTTGTTTAAAACGATAATCGCATAGGCTTCTCTCGGAATAGCATTTCTTTTATCTCCACCTTCTATGAGATTAAGCTCATAGTCAACCTTTTCTCTGAGTTCATACAAAACTCTCCCGACAATCTTTATGGCATTTCCTCTACCACTGTTTATGTCTACTCCGGAATGTCCTCCTTTTAAACCTGATACAAAAATTCTTACTGCTTTTTCATTTCCCGGAATAATGGTTTCAGTTTCCAGCGTAAAGATGGAATCTCCTCCTCCTGCACATCCTATTGTAAAAACACCATCATCTTCACTATCAAGATTCAGTAGTATTTTTCCTTTTAAAGAACCTGGTTTTATATAGGCTGCTCCGGTAAGTCCCCTTTCCTCATCAATAGTGAAAAGGGCTTCTATGGGGCCATGAACAAGAGAATTATCTTCAAGCACAGCAAGTGCTGCAGCAACACCGATTCCATTGTCAGCTCCAAGTGTTGTTCCATCAGCTTTAAGCCAATCTCCTTCCCTTTTTAATTTAATTGGGTCCTTTGTAAAATCGTGGTCAACATCAGAATTTTTTTCACAGACCATATCTATATGTCCCTGTAGAATAACACCCGGTGCATTCTCCTTACCGGGAGTGGCGGGCTTTCTGACAATGATATTACCCACTTCATCCTTTGTGTAATCAAGTTTATGTGCTTTCGCAAATTCAACAATATAGTTTCCGATAGCTTCTTCATTACCTGAGCATCTCGGGATTTTCCTGATTTCATCAAAATGTTTCCATAAAATTTCGGGTTTTAAGCCTTCAAGCACTTTATCCATAATTATCCTCCTAAAATTTATTTATTATTTAATATACTTTATTACTACAATAAAAAAAAGTCAACCCAGCACCATCTTTTTTGATTAGTGTTACTTTGGTGAAGGCTTCTTTTTATATTCGTCATTTAGCCGAAGCGTTTTCACTTTTACTGTTGGAAAGAAAGTGCTGGGCACGCCCAGCATACACTATCTTTATTGATTAAACATTAACCGTAGGGGCAATTCATGAATTGCCCCTACAGATATTTGTTGCGCTTTGCCATTTTTTAAATTAAAAAAATCAAAAATTAAAAAAAATTAATCACAAAAAATTACCCATATTCCCTGTAATTAGCTCAAGGCTCAAAGCTCAATGCTCAGGGCTATTACATTGAATTGCCCCTACAAATATTTATTGCAGTTCACCTTATAGTCTTTTTAAAAAAATTTCTTTATATTAATTAGAACAATAATTAAAAAGATGATTATGAATAGAAAATTTTGTAAGAGGTTATTTTTAAACTCTTTTACCTCTTTCGTGTTTAAAAGATAAAACACAAAGAGAGCAACTATAGGAAGAAGAAGGGCATTGGTAACCTGAGCTAAAATTATAAGTGAAAGGGGTTTTATCTTTAAAAAACTAATAATCACACCTGTAAGGATTACTATTGTGAAGATTAATTTAAACAGTGGATTATTTTCTTTCCAGCCGAAAAGTCCCTTTGATGTGAATGATGCGGCATAGGGTGCTGTGATCGCCGAAGAAAGGCCCGCGGAGAATAATCCGATACCAAAGCTTATTTCAGCAAAATTCCCGAACAATGGTTTTAATTGTAACGAAAGATCAGCCGGAGATGAGATTGTCAAATGCTTTAGAAAGTATGCAACACTTGCGGTTATGATTATTGCAATTGTTATAAATCCGCCCAATCCTATAGCAAGAACAATATCCCATCTCATAAGTTTTATGCTATCCTTTGATTTCCACTTTTTTAAAACCGATGATGAGTGTAAAAAAAGGTTGTATGGAACAATGGTGGTGCCTAAAAGGGCAAGAATAAGAGTAATGGAGCCTTTTGGAATTGAAGGTTTCAATCCTTTGATTATCTCTGAAATTTCAGGGCTTACAATTATAGCTGTAATAAAAAAGCTTATTCCCATAATTACAACCAAAAACACTAAAAATTTTTCTATAATCTTATATTTGCCTATAAAAAGGAGAATAAGAGCAATAAGGCTTATTATTATAACCCAGATATTGAGAGAAATTCCTGAAATTATATTAATTCCTAAGGCACCGCCTATTATATTCCCGGCTTCATATGCCGCACATCCAACTATAATTGCTAAAAATGCAAGGATTTGAAACACTATTTTTATCAAAGAATTTTCAGGTATTTTCACAAGAGCTGAGCCAATATCCATACCTGTTGAGAGGGAGAATTTTCCAACCATCTCCTGTAAAATGATAGCTGAAACTATGGCTATGATAACCACCCATATCAGAGAATAGCCGAATTTTGCCCCCGCAAGTGTTGCTGATGTCACTGTTCCCGGGCCTATAAAGGCAGCTGCTATTAAAAATCCGGGACCAAATCTATTCCTTTTTCCCATAACCTCCTCCTCCCGGTGTTTTTATTATAAGAGAATCTCCCTTTTTTAATCTTATATTAAATTTGCCACCCATTTTAATTTTTTTATTGTCTTTTATTACAATATTTTCACCCTCTTTTCCACTTTTACCTCCGAAAAGACCATATGGTTTGTAAACCCTTCTTTCGGAAAGCACACTAACATCAACATTATCAAGAAAAATATACTCTCTTATAATTCCGTCTCCTCCCCTCCATTTGCCTTTACCTCCGGAGTTTTTTCTTATTGAATATCTTTTTATAATAACAGGAAAATTTCTTTCTATTGCCTCAATCGGTGTGTTCAGTGAATTTGTCATATGGGTATGAACAGCCGAACAACCGTTAAAGCCTTTTCCTGCTCCGCTTCCTCCTCCTATTGTTTCATAGTAGGTATAGCCCTTTCCGCCGAAAGAAATATTGTTCATTGTCCCCTGAGAAGCCGCCGGGATTTTATCTTTAAGCATTTTTGAAAAAGCTCCTAAGAGAACATCAACAATTCTCTGGGATGTTTCAACATTTCCTCCGGCAATGGCTGATGGCTTTTCCGCATTCACAATACTTCCCTTCTTTATATTAAGTTCAACAGGCCTCATAATTCCCGAGTTTATCGGTATATCTTCTCCCGAAAGTGTTGTTAGCACATAAAGAACTGCTGAATATGTTATTGCTTTATTGGCATTGATTCCCCCTCTAACCTGAGAATGGGACTTTGAAAAATCTATCTTTATTTTATCTCCGCTTTTCTCTATTTCAACATTTATATTTATATTCTTTGAACCGAATCCATCATCATCTAAAAAATCTTCAAAGGAAAATTTACCCTTCGGGACAGATTTTATAAAATCTTTAAAAATTTTTTCCGTATAATTGATAAGCTCTTCCGAAAAGTATCTGATTTTTTCTACTCCATACTTTTCTATTATCTCCTTTAATCTTTTTATTCCCCTTTCATTTGCCGCAATTTGAGCCATTAAATCTCCCTTTCTCTCCTCCGGAGTTCTGACATTGCTCAATATTAAATTTAAAATATCTTTGTTAAGCTTACCCTTTTTAATTATTTTTAAAGGTGGAATTATCAGTCCTTCCTGAAAGATTTCAGATGCCAGAGGCATGGAACCTGCCTGCATTCCCCCGACATCACTGTGATGTGCTCTGTTGGCTACTATGAAAAGAAGCTCCCCATTGTAAAAGAGCGGGGAAATAAGGGTTATATCCGGTAGATGGGTTCCTCCTCTGTACGGGTCATTGAGTATGACCATATCTCCCTCTTCCAAAATCACCTCTTCAAGTGCTGTCTTTACTGAGAGAGGCATTGCTCCCAAATGAACAGGGATATGGGTTCCGAAGGCAAAACTTTCCCCTCCGGATGTAAAAAGTGCGCATGAAAAATCATTCCTCTCCTTTATGTTTGGCGAAAATGCAGAGCGTTGAAGAATTTTTCCCATCTCATCACTTACAGATTGAAAAATATTTTTGAATATTGTGATTTCTATTGAGTCCTTAATCATTTTTCACCATCAAAATATTTGAAAATTCATCAATTTCAAGGGAAAAGGAGGGCGGAACAACAAGAGTTGAAAATTCTGATATCAAAATTGCCGGAGTTTTTAACTTAGCTTCAGGATAAAGTTCTTCTCTTTTGTAATAATTGAACTTTGTAAACTTTCCATTATAGT
Source organism: Candidatus Aminicenantota bacterium (assembly GCA_027031485.1). Classification (GTDB taxonomy): domain Bacteria; phylum Acidobacteriota; class Aminicenantia; order JAMOAD01; family JAMOAD01; genus JALXDT01. The sequence goes on from JALVQI010000242.1 coordinate 37,455, forward strand.
AAATCTTTTTGACCTGAGATTCTATATTTCTTTTCTTTTCTATTTTAGGATTAAATTTAGCCTCTGATATTTTACCGACTGCTATAAGTCTTATGTTTACTATCTCAATATCCTCGTCTTTTAAAGAGTATGAGTAAAGTTTTCTGTGTTCTCTGTGAAAATTTGTAATATAGTTTTTATCAAAAGGTATTGAAAGTTCATATGATTGTCCCCTATATCTCATCTCCACATATTTTAAGATCTCACTTTTTTCTTCCGGTATGTTTTCATCTTTTAAAATATTAAATGCCTTTTTCTCCAATTTTTTAAATTCATTTTTAATGAAAAATTCCGTTTCTTCAGACTGCATTTTTAAAATAGGAAGTGAAAATTCTTTTTGAAATTTTGAAAAAATCATTCCCAGAGCTGAAAAAACACCCTGATTATCGGGGATGAGGATTTTCCTGATATCAAGCCTTTCCGCAAGAAATGAAGCTATAAGGCCTCCGGCTCCCCCAAAGGGCAAAAGTGTAAAAAATCTCGGATCCTCTCCCTTTTCCACTGTAATCCTTCTTAAAGCTCTCTCTATTGAGGAGACAGATATCTTTATAATTCCTTCAGCTGTTTCATAAACTGTTTTCCTCAATTTATCGGCAATCTTTTTAATTGCTTTAAAACTCCTTTCCGGGTGGATCTTCATCTTTCCGCCTAAAAAATAATCGGGATCAATTATATTCAGTACGACAAAAGCATCTGTTATGGTTGGAAGTTCGGATTTTCCATAACATGCGGGACCGGGATCTGCGCCCGCACTTTCGGGTCCCACCTGTAAAACTCCGGCTCTGTCAACCTTTGCAATTGAGCCTCCCCCGGCTCCCACCGTCTCTATCTCTATCATGGGAATTTTTATCTTTAAATGGTTCATCTCTCTGTCTTTTGACAATATTAAATTTCCATCCTTTATTAGAGAAACATCTGTTGATGTTCCTCCCATATCCAGAGTTATAAGATTTTTTTCACCTGAAATATCAGCTATGAGTTTTGCGGCAATAAGCCCTCCGGAGGGACCTGAGAGCAGAGTTCTTACAGGTTCAATCTTTATCTTTTCAGGGGAAAGAACTCCTCCGTTTGATTGAATGATGTAAAACTTCTTTCCCTTTAAACCTTCCTGAATTTTATTAATATAGTTTGACACAATTGGCATAAGAGATGAATTTAAGACAGTGATAATTCCCCTTTCATACTCCCTGTATTCGGGAAAGATTTCGGAGGAGATTGTTATAAAATCAAAACCTTCGTTTTTAAGAATATCTTTCACCCTTTTTTCGTTTTTACTGTTTTTGTAAGAGTGTAAAAAGAGGATTGCAATCGCTTTTGCTTTTCTCTCTTTTATTTTTTTTGCTATCTCCGAAATCTCTTTATCTTCCACCTCTTTTAAAACTTTTCCGTCAAAAAGTATTCTTTCATTTAGCCCGAATATCATATTATCTTTAATAATCTGAGACGGTTTTTGAGGATTTAGAGAGAAAAGATTCACTCTGTTTTGTCTTCCTATTTTAAGGATATCCTCAAATCCCTTTGTTGTAATAAAGGCTGTCTTAGTCATCTTATTTTCAAGAAAGGTATTTGTCGCAACAGTAGTTCCGTGGATTAGTAAAAAATCTTTTTTAAGATAGTGCTTTAAACCATCCAAAATTGTTTTTTCCGGATTTTTGGGGGTTGAAAGAATTTTAAAGCTCTTTATTTTTCCGTTTTCAAACACAACAAAATCAGTGAATGTTCCACCCGTGTCAATTCCAATTGTAAGCATAAAAGATATTAATATATTTATCTTTCACAGTCAATTTGCTTTTTATGGCTTTTTGGTATCAAATTTTAAAATTGTTATTAATTTATGAAAACCTTGTTATATATTTTTCCTGATTTTTTTGATAAAATAGAAAAATGGAAAAATTAAAAAGTATTGGGACAATTTTTAAAGAAGAAAGAGAAAGAAAAAAAATCTCCATTGAAGAAGTTGGCAAAGTAACAAAGCTTTCAAAAAGTATTATTTTAGCTATTGAAAATGATAATTTTGAGGATTTGCCCGGAGGATTTTTTAACAGGGGAATTTTAAAAACTTACGCTGACTTTCTTAAGCTTGATTCAAGAAAAATTCTTGAGTTGTATGAAAAAACAGGTGAAAGAAAAGAAGAGCGTGGAAACAAAATCCTTAAAGTAAAAGAGAATTTTAAGCCTGTAATTTTTTCCAGAAAAGTGGTTGTATTAATAATAATTTTAGTTATTTTTTTATTCTTTGTCTGGATTTTAATTCCAGGGGGGGGCTCAAAGATTAATCTTAAAGAAATGGAAAAATTAAAAAAAACAGCTGTAAAAAAATCATTGAAAACAGAAAGAGAAAGTAAAACCATTGAGATAAAAGAAAAAGAAAATCTGAAGAATGAAAAAGACAGGGATAAAGGGGGAAGGGTGAATCAATCTACGGAATTTTATGATAATAATATGCTAAATATAAAAATCGTTTTTAATGATCAATGCTGGATAGAAGTAAAAAAAGGAAATACAATCATCGTCTCAAGATTGTTTTACAGAGGAGAGAAATATCAAGTTAAGGGAAAGGAGCTTGTTATAAAATTCGGGAATCCCGGGGCAGTGGAGCTGTTTATAAACAATAAAAAATATCCATTTGATTATAAGGATGGAATACCAAAAACTTTAAACTTAAATATAAACAAATTATCAGCATTTTTGAAGAGATAGAATGGATGCAAAAGAGATTGTTGGAAATCTAAGAAAAGGGAATATTGATTCTACAATTAATGAATTCATCATTAATAGAACAATGCCTCTTCCCAAGAAAGAGTTTATTGAGGCATTGTATTTTCTTACAAAAGATTCTGTATTTAAAGAAAGGGCTTTAAAGGAAATAGACAGACTTGATATTGAGTCATTTGAAAATTATTTAAAAGAAAAAACCTTAATTCCGGAAGTTGCACTTTTTTTGTATAATCATTTCAAAAATAAAATTAAAAGAAAAACTTTAGTGGAAATTCTGAACAATTTTTCTATTCCCTCTCAAGTTCTTATGAATATAGCCAAGTCTGATGATTCAGAGCTTTTGGAGCTGCTTTCGATTAAAGAGGTTAAACTACTTGCTCATCCTGAAATAATAGATGTGTTGATTTCCAATCCGAACCTTTCGAGAGAAAGAAGATTCAGGTTAATAGAGATGAAAAAAAGATTTATTTTGGGTGAGGAAGATGAAGGGGAGGAAAGGGAAGAAACGAAGGAGGCTGAAGCAGAAGTTGAAGAAGAAAAGGAAGAGGGAGAAGAAGATTATGATGATAGTGTAATTTCTGTGGAACTTGATATGGAAGATGGGATAATAGAACAAAAGATTAATTTAAATATGATTAAAAAGATGACTGTGGGGGAGAAAATTAAATTTGCACTTTTCGGAAATAAAGAGGTAAGAAAAATACTTATAAATGATCCTAATAGACTTGTAAGAGAGGCGGTTTTACAGAGTCCGAAACTTACGGATGCGGAGATTGAGAGCTTTGCAAAACTTAAAAGCCTTTCGGATGATGTTATCAGAAGGATTACGCTTAATAAACAGTGGACATCAAAGTATTCTGTTGCTCTTTCCTTGATTAAAAATCCGAAAACTCCTATCAGCTTTTCATTAAATTATCTTGATAAATTAATAGTAAGAGACCTTAAACAGATTCAGAAGGATAAGGATATTCCCGAGCCTGTGAGAAAAAAAGCTAAAATATTAATAGAGAGGAAGTTCGGATGAGAAACAAGCTGATTCTTCTGGCGTTTATATTTGTGGTATTCATTGTATTAATTTTTTCAAATTGTGTTAAAAGAAGCGAGCTTGAATTAATTCCCAAAAAAAGAGCAGGAGTTGTGAGTACGGCACTTTCTCTTATCGGAGCACCCTATTGTTACGGGGGAAAGGGACCAGGATGCTTTGATTGCAGTGGTTTTGTATCTTATGTTTATAAGATAAACGGATATAAAGTTCCATCCACTACAAAGGAATTGATGAAGATAGGTAAAAAAATCAAACATATTTCAGAATTAAAAAAGGGAGATATACTTATTTTTAAAATCAAAAGAAAAGTCTACCATACAGCTATTTATATAGGGAATGGTGATTTTGTTCACTCGCCTAAAAAAAACACGAGGGTTAGGAAGGAAAGCCTGAACAGGTATTGGAGAAAGAAATTTAAAATGGGGCGGAGAATTATATGAGAGATGTAAGAATTTCTGTTATAGGCGGACATGCTCCCTCAGAAGAGTGTTATGAGCTTGCCTATGAATTTGGTAAAAAAGCGGCTGAAAAAGGTTGGACTATTGTGTGCGGAGGGCTTGGCGGTGTAATGGAAGCTGTTTCAAAAGGTGTTTATGAAAAAGGTGGTAATGTGATAGGCATTCTACCCTCGGATGATTTTAGAAGCGGGAATAAATATTTGAATGTTGCAATTGCAACAGGTTTGGGGTGGATGAGAAATTCCCTGGTGGTTATGAATGGTGATATAGTTGTTGCCATAAGTGGTAGCTATGGGACATTATCCGAAATCTCCTTTGCTAAAATTATGAATAAAAGAGTATTTACTTTGTGCTCATGGGAAATAGAAGGAACGGAGAAGATTTCTAATCTCAAAGAATTGATAGAGAAAATAGAGAAAATAGTTGATGCCTAACTATAAAATAAAAATTCAGTATGATGGTACGGATTTTTCCGGATGGCAAATACAGAAGGATAGAAAAACCGTTCAGGGAGAGATATCAAGGGTTCTTAAAATAATAACAGGTAGTAAAACAAGGGTTACAGGCTCCGGAAGAACGGATGCGGGTGTTCATGCTCTGGGACAGGTGGCAAACTTTGTAACAAAGCTAAATATAGAGGCAGAATCAATGTTAAAAGCTCTAAATTCTCTTTTACCACCGACAATCAGAATAATAGAATCAAAAATTGTTTCCGATAGTTTTAATGCAATGTTCAATTGTATTGAAAAAACCTACAGATACACTATTTTTCAAGGTAAAATAATATCTCCGTTTTTATACAGGTATGCACTTCATTATCCCTATTATCTGGATTTTGAAAAAATGAAAAAAGCAGCAAAAATATTGGAAGGGGAGAAAGATTTTTCTGCTTTTACGGTAAAATCTTCGGCGAAAAATCATGTTAAAAATTTAAAAGAAATAAAGTTTGAGAGAAGAGGGGAGATTACAGATATTTATTTTACCGGGAATGGTTTTTTAAGGTATATGGTTAGAACTTTAATCGGAACTTTAATTGAGGTGGGAAACGGTAAGATAGAAGTTAATGAAATTGAGAGTATTGTTGAATCAAAAGATAGAAGCAAAGCGGGGCCCACTTCCCCTCCCCAGGGGCTTTTTTTAATTGAAGCCAGATATCCTGAGGGATTTTGAACAATAAATATTTAAAAATAAATACTTGATATTTCTTAAATAATAGTTATAAAATACTTAATCTATAGAGAGGAGGAGAAATAATGAGTAAAATTAAGCTTTATTGGAGAGCTTTAAGAGCATACGCTTTTACGATAACGGTTATTCAAATAATTCTTGGAAGCGTTATTGCAAAATTTGAGATTCCGGACCTTAAATTTAACTATTTTCACTTTTTCCTTGCCCTCTTAGGTGGTGTTATAGCCCATGCCGGCTCAAATGTAATAGCCGATTACTATGATTTTAAAAAGAATGTTGATAGAAAGGGAACTTTTGGTTCAAGCGGAGTCTTGGTGGAAAAATTGTTAACTCCGAGGGAGATTTTTATATACGCTGTTTTCCTTTTCTTCCTTGCTTTTTTAATAGGTCTCTATTTTATCCTGATTCTTCCCAATAAAATCATCTTGATAATACTTATCGTAATAGGAGGCTTTCTTGGAATATTCTATACTGCAACTCCTATCGGGCTAAAGTATAAAGCATTGGGAGATATAGCCGTTTTCATCGCATATGGTCCTGTAATGACTCTGGGAGCATACTTTGTCCAATCGGCATCATTCTCCTGGCTCCCTGTTTTGTACTCTATTCCCCTTGCTTTTCTTGTGGATGCTGTTCTCCATGGCAACAATTTAAGGGATATTGAGAATGATAAGGTGGTGAATATAAAAACAGTTCCTATTATTTTGGGAGAGGAAAAGGCAAAGAAAGTTTACTATGTGTTGATATTTTCGGCATACATTAGTCAAATTTTATTAATCATTTTTGCAGACATGCCCTATTACACACTTTTAACTCTGTTTTCCTTTCCTTTTGCAATAAAATTGTTAAAAATGGTTAAAAATAAAGAGAAAATAGATAAAAAAGTTTTTGCTTTGATTGATATGTATACATCTCAATTTCATCTTATTTTTGGTCTACTTATTATAGCCGGATTTTTTGTTTCATATATTTTTAGATAATTTTATTTTAATTAGCTATTTTCTCTTAAAAGAGGAGTGATGAGTTCCCTTCTGTCTTTTAAAAAAAGTAAAATTGAGTTATAATTCTGCCTTTGTAATTATTTTAAAATAGAAAAGAGAAAAAGGGAGAATTTTTTGAAAAATAAAGAAAAAGATAATAGTAAAGAGAAGGAGTTATTAGAAAAGGAACTCAAAAAAAGCTTCTTTAACCTTAAATTTTCAAAAGAGATTGAAGGGAAGTTCAGAGAATATTTGTATTCCCAGATGAAAGATTTTATGCAATTTTCAATATTATTGGGGATTGCAATTTATTTTTTGTTTGGTTTGTTAGATTATGTTGTTTATCACGATGTATATAAAACTCTTTTCTTTTATAGATATATTATAGGTGGCCCCCCTTTGATTTTAGTTAGCTATTTAATAATGAAATCAAAAACTGAAAAACAAATTCAGATATTATTTACTGTATCTTTAATCATTGCAGGTCTTGTTATTGTTGCAATGATGGCCTTTTTGAATGATCCTACACAAAGATATTATGCAGGTTTAACGATAGTTATGCTTTATGCGTACATAGCTGTGGGTCTAAGATTTAGATATACGCTTTTTATAGGTTGGTCATTGATTGTTATCTATTTTGTATTAGCTTTTTTTGTAAAAAGACCTGATGAAAGTTTTTTCATAAGTAATTTCTTTTCATTAATCTTTTTTAACTTAATTGGAATGATTTCAAGTTTTTGGTATGAAAAGAGTCAAAGAAAGATGTTTATATTATCTTCCTTAGTTGAATTGGAAAGAAAAGAACTTAGAGAGGCAAATAAAAAACTGAAAGAGCTTTCAATTACAGATCATCTTACAAAACTTCCTAACAGAAGATATTTTCGTGAATTTTTTTCAAGAGAGTGGAAAATAGCTGCAAGAAATGAAAGCTCTGTTTCCGCAATAATGATAGATATTGATTTTTTTAAAAGGTATAATGATGCGCTGGGACATCAAAGAGGGGACATGGTTTTAAGAAAAGTGGCAAATGCTTTAAAAAGTATTACGAGAAGAGGAGGAGATCTTGTCGCAAGATATGGTGGAGAAGAATTTATTGTAATATTAATTGGTATATCAAGTAAAGCGGCTTTAAAGTTGGCTGAAAAGATGAGAAAATCTGTGGAAGATCTTAAAATAATCCATCCTGACTCTTCCATATCAAAATATATAACCATAAGCTTAGGAGTTTCCACAATTGTACCAGCTAATGATATCGACTGTGATGATTTAGTTAAAGCAGCCGATGAAGCTCTTTATGAGGCAAAAAGAAAGGGTAGAAACAGAGTTGAAAAAAAAGAGGTAAAAAAAGCCTAAATTATTTCATACTTTTTCATCTTTCGCCACAGTGTTGTTCTGTTTATTCCTAATATTTTTGCTGCTTTTTGTTTTTTCCATTTTGCTTGTTCCAGAGCCTTTAAGATTAGCTCCGCTTCTTTTGAATGTTGAATGGGTGAAGTTTTCGGGGAGGGCTTAATTTTTATATAATCAGGAAGATGTTCGGGCTTAATTTCATCCGAATCGCAGAATATATAGGCATATTCAATAATATTTCTCAATTCCCTTATATTGCCGGGATAATCATATGAAATTAAAAAATTTAAGGCATCTTTTGAGACAGAGTTGATCTTTTTCTTATGCACTATGTTAAATTTATGAATAAAGAAGTCAATAAAAAGAGGAATATCTTTTTTCCTTTCTCTCAGAGGAGGGATTTTTATATTGACAACATTCAATCTGTAAAAAAGATCCTCTCTGAAATTTCCCCTTTTCACCTCTTCGGTTAGGTTTTTGTTGGTGGCGGAGATTATTCTTACATCGACCTTTTCAGCTCTTGTTCCCCCAAGTGGAATTATTTCGCCTGTTTCAACAACTCTTAAAAGTTTTGCCTGTATATTGAGACTCATTTCACCTATTTCATCCAAGAAAATTGTCCCGCTGTTTGCCTGAACAAAAAGACCCGGTTTGTCTTTTTTTGCATCGGTAAATGCTCCCTTTTTGTATCCGAAGAGTTCTGATTCAAGAAGAGTATCGGGTAAAGCCGCACAATTAATTTTTATAAAAGGCTTGTTTTTCCTATCACTCAGATTCTTTATCGCTGTTGCAAAAACTTCCTTTCCAACTCCGCTCTCTCCTTCAAGAAGAACGGGAACACTGCTTTTTGCTATCCTTGGTAAAACTGAGATAGTATTTAGTAATTTTTCATCTCTTGTTATAATATCCTCTATTTTAAATCCTTTTTTAATTCTCTTTTCAAGTTCATACTCTCTCGTTATATCCTGAAATATTTCTATCCAGTTATCTCCCAGTGAAAAAGCCTTAACTTTTATATACTTTTCCTCATTACTCCTGTCAATTATATTAACAATTATCTCTCCTTGCTTTCTTCCCTCTTTTAATGCTTTAATAGGGCATCTGTTACTGCATGCATCCGCCTTTAATATTTCAAAGCAATGCTTTCCCTCTGCTTCAGACTTATTAAAGCCTGTTATTTGCGATGCTGCTTTATTTATCTCAATTATTTTAAAATTATTATCAATGATTAAAACCCCTTCAAAAAGATGATTTAAGATTTCCGTATAATTGAAATTTTTCATAATATATTATATCTTTGTAATTAACAAATTGCAACATTTGTGAAACAATATGCAGCAATTAGAACAATTTGTTTCAAAATGTTTTGGGTGAGAAAATGTCAAATCCGGAGAGATATATATAATAAGGCTTTCTCACAAAAGGAAAGTTGGCATAAATTTTTATATGGAAAAGTATGAAATTAGGAATAGCGGTTTTCAGAGGATTGGTTGCTCCGAGAGTGGATTTTTCGGAGCAGCTTTTAATATATGAAATAGAGGGTGGTAGTGTGGTTTTAAAAAACACTGTAAATCTTATGTTAAACAACTATTTTGAAATTCTGTCTTTTTTGAAAAGCGAAGGTATAAATTGTGTGATCTGTGGTGGCGGACCAAGAGGCTTTTTGAGAAATCTGTATTTTAACGGAATAGAAATTTTAAACGGTGGTTTTTTAACTCCTGAGAAAGCAATTGATCTGTTTTTAAGCAATCAGTTAGCTCCGCTATCTCCGAATTTTGCCTTTGGAAAAAATCGGGGTGGAAGAAGGAGGTTCAGAAAAGGTTTTGGAGGTAAAGGAAGGAAAAAATGATAGTTTTTAAAGTAAAAAAATAAAATTAAGGAGGTGCAAAATGTATAATTATATGAATCCCTATTATTATGGTTTCGGAAGATATGGCTTTGGCCGGGGAAGAGGCTTTGGCAGAGGAAGAGGCTTTGGCAGAGGAAGAGGCTGGGGTAGAGGAAGAGGTTCTGGTTGGGGTAGGGGTTTCGTATACGGAGCGACCCTTGGCTACTGCCCATGGACAGGACTTCCGGGAGGATGGAGATGGATGAATACAGGTTACTATCCTGTTAACTATTTTACTCCTTATCAAAATTTCGGTTTTCCTGCACCATTTCAACAAAACCCTGTTAACAATCCAGTTAATGAGGAGGTGAAAAAATGAAGATATTAATAACATCATCAGGACCTGATTTAAATTCTCCAGTTGATATGAGATTTGCAAGAGCTCCCTATTTTATTATTGTGGATAGTGAGAATCCGGATAATCCTGAAATTATTTCAAATCCATTTATTAACACTCCTTCCGGAGCCGGAATAGTTGCAGCTCAGTTTATTGTTGAAAAAGGGGTAAATACCGTTATATCCGGAGCCTTCGGCCCCAACTCAAGTATGATTTTAAATTCTTCAGGAATTCGGATGATTCAGGAAACTTCAGGTTTAACTGTAAAAGATGCAATTAACCGATTTATTGAAGGTAAGTATAAACAGAGTGCTTCCTTCCAGACATCTCCTGATTATTACGGAGGTGCTAATTACGGATTTTTCCCTTACGGTGGTTTCGGCCGGGGAAGAGGTTTCGGTTGGGGTAGAGGTTTTGGAAGAGGCCGGGCTTTGAATTGGGGAGTTTTCCCGGTAGCCAATCCTTATCCCGCTTATGATGAAAAAACAGTATTGAAAAATATGATAGATAATCTTAAAAACCAATTGAAATATTATGAAGAAAGACTGAATGAATTGGAAAAAAATGTTAAGGAGGAAAAATGAAAATATTAATTACGGCAAGTTCCGAAGATCTAAACGGACAGGTTGATCCGCGATTTGGAAGAGCACCCTATTATGTGATTTTTGACTCTGAAAATCCTGAGGCTGTCCGGATAGTGCCGAATCCCAATGCAGCTTCACCGAGCGGAGCCGGTATTGCGGCAGCTCAGTATGTTGCATCGCAGGGTGTTAATATTGTGGTTTCCGGAGCTTTCGGACCCAACGCATCATCTGTTCTTGCGAGTGCCGGGGTGCAGATGGCATCGGCTCCCGCCGGAATTAGTGTAAAAGAGGCTTTTGAGATGGCAGTTCAGGGTAAGTTAGCTCAGAACACGCAAAACACTGCCCCTCAAGCTCCAAATCCACCTGCAGGTGGTTTTGGTGGCCCCTATGGCGGAGGCTTCGGTGGTCCCGGGACGGGAGGAGGTTTTGGAAGAGGTGGCGGTTTCGGAGGCGGATTTGGAAAAGGCGGAGGTTTCGGAAGAGGTAGAGGCGGTCACGGAGGTGGCTTCGGAAGAGGAGGCCGCGGAGGCGGTTTTGGCGGAGGATTCGGAAGGGGCTGGTAATAAGTCTCTTTTCAAATAAAGATTACCCTCCTTTGTGTAAACGGGGCGAGTATTGCTCGCTCCGTTTTTTTTGTTGAATTTATTTTTATGATGTTTTATATTATGAAATGAATTATTTAGTATTCACCGATCTGGATGGTACCCTCCTTGATTATGATACCTATGAATGGAAAGATGCACAAAAATCGCTGAATTTTCTTAAAAAAAACTCAATACCTGTTATTCCGGTCACGAGTAAAACAAAAAGTGAAACTTTAACTTTTGTTAAAGAGCTTAAGTTAAAAGAGAGAATCTTTTCGGTTGAAAACGGAGGAGCTGTGTATTTTCCAAGGGATTTTAAAGGGATAGGGAATGAATGTGTTTATGAGAGTGAATTTTGCAAAATTGAATTAGGTGTTCGAATAGATAAAATTCTTCCGTTTTTAAATGAAATTTCACGGGAAAACGGCGTTGAAATAAAAACTATTTTTGAATTTTCTGATAGGGAAATGAAGGAAATCCTGAATTTAACAGAGGAAATGTCTTCGAAGGCAAAAGAGAGGGAGTATGATATTCCCTTTATAATAGTTTCAGAAGAAATAGAGAAAATAAATACATTTTTAAGGGAGATAGAAAATTCTGAATTTAAGCTCGTTAAAGGGGGAAGGTTTTACCATATCTCGGGGGAATATGATAAAGGTATTGCAGCAAAAAGAATTTTAGAAATATTCAGAAAAAAGTGGAAAAAAGATTTTAAAACCATAGGGCTTGGGGATTCTGAGAATGATCTTTCTCTTTTACACTTTGTTGATATTCCTGTTTTGGTTAGAAAAAAGAGTGGAGAATATTCGGAAAAAATCAAAAAAGAGGTAAAAAATCTATTTTTAACAAAAAAAGCCGCACCTTCCGGATGGAATGAAATATTTGAAAAATTGTTTTTTATATAGTAATATAAAATAAGAAAAAACAGATAAAACCAAATAATGGAGGTGCAAAATGTCGGATTTTTTTCAGTCGGGGAATATTACAACAATTAATATATTAGGGGAGAAAGGTTCAAGTATAATAGAAGAACATTTAAATAAGTTTTCAAAAAGAAAAAAAACAGCTGTTCTTATTCCTGTTTTATACAGTGATTATATCAGACCTGCTATGAAAAGAATTTTAAAGATAATGGAAGATATTAATTTTATTCATGAAGTCGTGTTATCTTTAGGAAGAGCATCTAAAGAAAAATTTGAAAGGGTAAAGGAGGAAATAAAATCACATCCGAGAAATATAACGGTTTTATGGATGGATAACCCGAAAATTAAGGATATGATATATGACCTTGAAAAGGCAAATTTAAAAATTGGTCCTGAAGGTAAGGGAAAATCTTGCTGGACTGGCTTCGGTTATATTTTAGCTAAAGGAGAAGCTGATATAATTGCTCTCCATGATTCTGATATTGAAACATATTCAAAAGAGATGCTTGCAAGATTAATTTATCCATTGGTTAGTCCTCACTTGCCTTTTGAATTTTCCAAAGGGTTTTATGCCAGATTCAGCAAAAAACTTCATGGAAGAGTAACAAGGCTTTTTGTTATTCCTTTTTTTAAAGCCTTATTGAATGTTTTGGGGCTTCATCCCTTTATTTATTATCTTAACAGTTTCAGGTATCCACTTTCGGGAGAATTTGCTTTGAGAACGCGCCTTGCAAGAGTAATGCGTTTCCCGGGAGATTGGGGATTGGAAGTAAGTGTTCTCTATGAAGTTTATAGGAATGTAACACTCAAAAGAATTGTTCAGGTGGAGCTTGCTCATAGATATGATCACAAGCATCAAAAGGTTTCCGAATCTGATGCGAACATGGGTTTGCATAAGATGACAATTGATATTGCCACAAATGTTCTTAAAAATATTGCTGCCGAAGGAGTTATAATTTCTGATGGAAATATAAGAGCTTTACAAAAAACATATTTGAGAATAGCGGAAGATATGATCTCCAGCTATCACGCTATTGCGATGATGAATGGTTTGGCTTTTGACAGACACAATGAGGAGTCCATAGTTGAAACATTTTACAAAGCACTTATATATTCTTCCGAGAAATTTTTGGAAGATCCCATGGGAGTTCAAATGCTTCCTAATTGGAATAGAATAACATCTGCCTACCCCAATTTTCTTGACAGACTAAGAAGGATTGTGGAAAAAGATAATAAATAGGAGAAGTAAATGGCTTTTAAACCGTATGAAACAGCGCTTCGAGAGGAAGCGATTGAGTGGATAAAAGAGCAACAAAAACTTGATGTTCTTGTGGGTATTCCTTGCTATAATAATGAAGATACCATAGCTTTTGTCGTGGAGCAGGTCGGAGCCGGCCTTAGCAAATACTTCCCTGATGTAAAGAAAGGAATCTTCATATCCGACGGAGGTTCTACGGATAATACGAGAGAAAATGCAATGAAATCAAGGATACCTGATGATGTTTCGAAAATTGTAACCATTTACAGAGGAATACCGGGTAAGGGAACTTCATTGAGAGCCATTTTTGAAGTTGCAAAACATCTTGAAACCAAGGCAATAGCTGTGTTTGATTCTGATCTCAGAAGCATAAGACCTGAGTGGGTGAAATATGTTATTGAACCCATACTTAATGAAGAGACCCATTTTGTGGCACCTTACTATAAGAGGCATAAATATGATGGAACGATAACGAATATGATAGTTTATCCTACAACGAGGGCTCTTTACGGCAAAAGAGTAAGACAACCGATAGGAGGTGATTTTGGATTCTCAGGCAAATTGGCAAAATTGTATTCGGATAAAGATGTCTGGATGACGGATGTGGCAAAATTCGGAATAGATATCTGGATGACAACAGTGGCAATAAATGAAGTTAATAGTATTGCTCAGGTTAATCTTGGGGTTAAAATCCATAATGCAAAGGACCCGGCTTCTGATCTTGTTCATATGTTCATACAGGTTATTTCAACAATGTTTGAACTTATGAATGAGTATGAGGACAACTGGACTAAAATAGACAAAAGTGTTGATATCCCGCTTTTAAAAGGAGTCAAAGAAAGTGTAGAACCTGAAGAAATCAAAGTTAACCTGAAAAAAATGGAAGATGAATTCATAGATGGTTTTGAACAGTTTTCCTCTTTTTACAAGGATATCCTGTCTCCTGATACCTACGGCGGATTGCATAAAGTTTATGAAAGGAAAAAAAGAGGTAATGGTATGAATTTAGATGCAGAGCTGTGGAGCAGGGTTGTCTATGATTCAGCCTACACATATCATAATTGGTCGAGAAACAGAAAAAAGTTGATAAATATACTTTCTCCTCTTTATTTCGGAAGAACGGCATCTTTTGTTGAAGAAACAAAAGGAATGAATTGGGAGGAGGCGGAAGTTGTGATTGAGAAACAGGCGGAGGTTTTTGAAAAGAACAAAAGCTATTTAAAAGATAGAATTTTGAAGTGGGAAGAATTCTGATTATCTGACAATAACAGGTGTGATATAATCTTCCATTATCTTAATAGATGATGGCTTTTCTTTTAAAGTAAGTTTAAACAATTCCTTTTTTTGTTTAACAACAAGTTTTTTGATTTCCACCATTTTTTTGTAAACTAATTTAACATATAAGGGGAAAATAAAAGGTTCTGAATTTAGTTGTTTTAGTTCTATTTGAATTTTATTCCTCCGGGAACTAATTTTATAGTGTATTACAGGAAGTTCTCTTCTAAAAACCCAATCTCTGAAGAATTTGTTTAATAGAGGTTTATCTTTTGTGAATTCATAAATAAAAGTGGCTGTTGTAATGGATTTGTATCTGTTTTTTTTTAAAACTTCTCTAACTCTTGTGAAAAAGATATCCTCTCCCATCAACTCTTTTAGCATATAGAGAACAAGTGCTGATTTATTGTATATTATTGAAAAGTAAGCTTTTGGCTTTTCTTCCCAATTTCCCACTCTTTTTCCGTAAAATAAAGGTCCGTAGTTAAAGTATTTTTTTACACTTTTATTCATATCTTTGATAATTTTTCTAAAAAGTAACCGGTCTTTCATTTTTGCATATTCAAGAATGGAAAATTGAGAAAAACCCTCGGTAAACCATATATCTCTAAAACTTGCCCACGATATAATACCTCCCCACCATTGGTGGGCAATTTCATGGGTCAAAAAATCAGAAAGATCAATTGTAAATTTTACTGGTGAGGATGGATAGTAAAAAGTTTTTTTTCTTTTTGGAATTTTCAGTATTAATAGTTCCTGATAACTTGTTCCTGAAAGATCGTCGGAGTGAGTTAAAATAATGTTAATGTTTTTACAGTTTAAAGGACCAAACATTGTTTTAAGTATTTTGTATATAAAAGGAGCACTTCCAATCCCTTTTTTAACAGAATTATTTGGGATAAAATCGGAAAAGACATTAAATATCAAATTGCCCTCTTTCACCCTTTTTACAGGAACAAACTCTCCACATACGAGGGGCATCCCCTTTATTGCATCGGAAGAAAAAGTGCTTTCTCCTATCTTTTCTCCCCCTCCAAAACATCTTAATCCTCCTGGCATTCTATAATTCAATTTGAATTTGAAGAAATCCAGACTATCTTTTAAGTAATAATTTGAATCTCTTCCAAAAAAGTAAAAAGGTTTTTTTACAAAGATAAATCTTTCATCGTAGAGTTTTTTGTCAGAGGAATAAAAATCCAACTCATCTTTTTTAACATAGTGAGCGGAGAAATTTATTTTTATTGAATCCATCGGAAACTTTGATTTGATAAACAATTTGTTCAGAGCTCTGTAATAGGAAACACTGTTATTTTTACTTGAGATATTTGTTATTTTAATAAATTTCGGTAAATTGATGGAAAGTTTATTTATTTTTTCTTTGAATATTATTGTTTCACGAGCAAAATAATCCTCAATATTTCTTGAAAACAGAATATTAAAATCAATTCCTGATATTTTACTAATGGAAGAGTCGGTCAAGATCTTAAATGTTTTTAAACTGCTATAGTCGAGAAGGATTTTATTAAAGTTTAAGCCGAAAAGTTGAGTGTCAGGATAGGTAAATCTGTTGAATTTAAATGCCATGATCTTGTTTGTTTTAAAAGGGAATATTACCAGATTGTCATCTCTCTCGTTTAGAAGAAAAGCTCTCCTGTCGATTCCTTCTACTTTGAAACCGAATATACCATAGAATTTTTTAAGGATCTTTTTATCCAGCTTTTTATAATCTGATAGTAATGGAGATGAAGAATTTATAATGTTTTTAATTTGCTCCTTATAATAAAAGGCTGAAATAATTGTCCATTTTACTTTGAAATCTTTATAAGGTTTTTTAAACAAATGAATAAAATGCTTACGTTCCTCTCTATCTGAAGGGGCAATTCGGATTTTTATCTTTCCTTTTAAAATAATAGGATAGAATGAAGAGGAGAGAAGATAAAGTTCGGCTTTTGTTATAGCAATTACAGAATCTCCGATCCTTATTTCTTTTTTTCTTATTATGTATTTCTTTATTTTCTCTCCTATTATGTAAAACGGGTTAATGACTTCAATATAGGTCAAATCTTTGTATTTTGACTCTTTTCCTTTCTTTAAGTTAAAGTTAATTATCTCTCCCCGATCTTTTTTTAAAACAATTAAAGAAAAGCCATACTCTCCTCTCTCCTTAATTTTCACTATTTTATATTCCTTTAGAAATTTCAGTAATTTTTCATAAGAATTGTCTTTAAAAAGGAGTTTTATTTCTTCATATTTTCTTTCTTTTATGAGTGTTGTTAGTGAACTACTTTTTAGAAAACAGGGTGTAAATATTATAAATATGAAAGATAAAAGGTTCAGGAATGCAGGCTTGTAAAGATTTCTCATAAAAAATTATATAGCAAAAAAAATGACATGTATAGAATTTTTTTTATTTAATCTTTTTCTTTTTTTAACTGATGTTTTTTCAGAATATTTTCTAACTCTTTTTTTAGTTTTCTTATCTCTCTTTTAAGTTCAGAACTTATTCTGCTTTTGTTTGTTTCATTGAATCTCCTTATTTCTTTTTTTAATCTGTTAATTTCTCTTTTCAGTCTCTCCTGCTCTGATAATTCAAAAAATTTTTTCTTCATTTCTTTTAGTTTTTTCAGTGCCTTTGCAAAACTTTCATCACTCTTTTCCGGAAGAACAGAGACACTGTTTAATTTTCCATCTCTATAATAATCAATTTTCACCTTTTCATTATCCTTGAGAGAATTTAATATTGCTCTTATATCCTCTATGGATTTAACAGGCTTGTTTTTAGCTCTGACTATTATATCTCCCGCTTTCAAACCTGCTTGTTCCGCCGGCGAATCTTTTTGAACCTTTGATATTAGAAGACCGAAACATTCTTTTATCTTAAATTTTTTTGCAAGAGCGGGGGTTAATTCATAAACATTTATTCCAAGATGTCTGTTTGAAGTAAAACTAAAAATAATCTTATCAGATTTTGGGAAATTAAAAAATCTGAAATCCGGGAATCTACCTCTTAGATTAAAACTCTCATCTTCCGGAATTTTCTCTGAATCAAAATCGTATCTTAGTGTTCCTACCTTTAGTTTTATTATTTTTGAACTTCCGTTTCTTATAATTTTAATTCTTATCCATTCCCCCGGTGTGAAATTCCTTACCATCCTTACAATATCACCATAGGCTTTTACGGGTTTTCCGTTTATTTCCTCAATTATATCACCTTTTTTCAGACCATACTTTTTGGCGGGGGTGTCTTCCAAAACTTTTTCTATGTAGACTTTTCCGTTTTTTTCGTTCAAATAAACACCGAGCCATCCTCTTTTCACTTTTCCGAATTTAATTATTTGATTTTCAACTTTTTTTACTATTTTTGCCGGAATTGCATAGCAAAGATTTTTCCCTGAAACTTCTTCACCTTTAATTATCATTTCTTCATTTATATCCTTATAAACATAACTCGGGGAAAGTGAGAAACCTATACCACCTTTGACAATACCGATAAGTTCTCCATATTTATTTACAACGGCTCCCCCTGAAAGACCCGGTACAATGGGGGCATTGAGTAAAAGGGAATCCTCTTTCTCAGAGCTTAAAATTCCCTGGTAAATTGTCGGGAAATTTTCATATGAAACACCTATAAGTGCAATCCATTCACCTATTTCTGTATTTTCTGAAAATCTTATAGGCTTTAAATCGGAATTTTCAATTTTAAAAATTGAAAGAGAAGAAATTCTGTCTTTACCCAATAATTTTGCTCTGTATCTTTTGTTAGAGATTGTTATAATATCAAATTTTAATCCTTTCCTGGCGATCTTATATGTTGACACAACTATATTTTTGTCTATCACCACTCCAGATGCTATGTATGTCATTCTATTATAAGCTATGATTTTAACAATGGAAGAGGATGTTTTAGTCAGGACATTTTTTGCTAAATCACTTTTATTTATCAGAGGTGTTGCCAGCATTAAAAATGTGATAACAAAAATAATAAGAATGAAAATAATTATTTTTTTCATAATGGCCTCCTCTCACTCTTTTTTTTGTCTATTGATATCGTATATTTTACATTTCCGTAATTATCTCCCAGAATAATTTTGTCCGATATAGGAACTATTTCTTTTTTAGCCAGGGTAAATTTTGAATTGGATTTTGTACTGCTTATTCTTGGTAAAAAAAACGTTAAACCGAGAGCGATAATAAAAATAGATGTAAGAATAACCATGATTACAACTCTTTTCTTTTTCTCAGTCTTAATTTTTTCTAAAACCTTATCTTCAAACTCATCGGAAAGCCTTATGTTAATCTTTGATTCTTTTATTAACTCTTCTATCTCTTTCATTTTTTCACCTCCATCATTGTTTTATATCTATCTTTTAAAAGGGATTTTCCTCTGAATATATATGATTTTATTGTTCCGATCGGTTTTTTTAGTATTTTTGAAATATTTTCAATGGTTAATCCTTCTATTTCTTTCATCAAAAGAGGGGTTTTGTATTTTTCTGGAATTTCTTTCAAAAGTTCGTTTATCAGAATTTTATCAGAGCTTATTTCATCAAATGAAGCTTTTTTTAGATTTTTAATATCAGATAATGGAAATATTTTTTTTAACTTTCTTTTATTGTATTCTTTTCTTGCGATATTTCTTGCAATGGCAAAAATCCAACCTTTTAGGTTATCTGTTTTTAATGTTTTAGCCTTAAAGTAAACTTTCACAAAGGTTTCCTGTGTCAGCTCTTCCGCTGTTTCCCTGTTTCCCGATAAAAGATACATATACCTGAAAACCTCCTCCTTATATATATTCATTATTTTAATAAAGGCTTTTTCATTGCCGGATTTAAACTCTTTAAGTAAATCCTCCATATATATAAGATACCCCTTATTTCAAAAAAGTTGCAAAAAAAATTAGGATTCTAATTTTAAAAGGAATTTTTTTATCCAAATCCCACCGGTGAAACCTCCGGGACCTGTGGAAGACACAATTCTATGGCAGGGTATTATAACGGGCAAAGGGTTTTTACCAAGTGCATTTCCGACTGCTCTGCAGGCTTTGGGCCTCTTTATTCTCTCGGCAATTTCTTTATAGGTTGCTGTTTTACCAAATTTTATTTTTTTTGTCTCCTCTAAAACACTCTTTTCAAAATCTGTTAAAGTATCCGGAAGAATATATTCTATTTCGGAGAGTGGTTTTCTTTTAAAAAAATAGGTCTTAAAGATTTCATTAAAATGCGGGTTTTCTTCCCTTTTCAAGCCTTCCACAATTTTTTTTGAAAAAGAGGCTCTCACTATTTTTAATTCATCATTATATATATAATAATAAGTCAGATTTGAATTAACAGTGATTAAATCATAAAATTTCATTACATCTTGTATTTTCCAAGCTCTTCCGGTGTTAACTCCTCAAGCCATTTTTTTAAATCATCCACATTATCAATTGAAAGATTTTCTATCTTTTTTAAGAGTGTTTCTTCCGCCAGAATAATGGAATTAAACCTTAAAGCCAAGGCAATGGAGTCAGAAGGTCTTGCATCTATTATTAACTCCTTATCACTATCAATATTTCTCAAATATATTTTGGCATAGTATGTATTGTTTTTCAGCTCGTTGATTATTACCTTGGATATTTTAAATCCTGTTTTGGTGAGGATAGTGTAAAAAAGATCGTATGTTTGAGGTCTCGGGATTTTTATACCTTCAAGAGCTATTGCTATTCCGTTTGCTTCGGCAAACCCGATCCATATAGGTAAGATTCTATCCCCTCCCTTTTCCTTTAATACCACGACAGGCATTTTTGCAACAGGGTCAATTATCAGATTCTCAACAACTACTTCTATTTCCATTCTCTTTCTCCTTTACCTCTAAAATATATGTTTTTTTTGTGAAAAGTCAAGACTTTTTCCTGGTCTGCTTTTTAAAATATTCACTTTCCTCTATCAGCTCATTTATGAGCTCCTTAACTTTCCAATTCATAGATGTCTCTGTGGTTGTTGCTAAAATTGTTTCTTTGTATTTCGGAAAATTTTTTTTCAGTATTTTGATTAAGGTTTCTAACTCTTCTCCTGTAAATCCATGAAAAATTATTACTTTTTCATTTGTTTTTTCTTTCATTTTATTTCCCCGCTATTGTTTCTATGTAAAGTGAAATGAAAAATATAAATGTCAATATGAAAATTATTATTGAAAGGTAGGGGTTTTTTAACAATTCTTCAGGTTCTTCAAGCTCTCCCCGTTTTTTATTTACAATATATGTCATCCACCCTAAAAATATAGCGAAAGGAAAAGAGAATACAGTAAAAGTAATGATCTTATATTCAATTGAGAAAAGAAAGATAAGAGCAAATGACATAAACCCTGTAAAGACCATAAAATAAAACAAAACCTTTTCTGAAACATTCTTAAGGGAGGGTCGATAAGCCTGAGAACTCTCTTCCCCAAGAAATCTTTTTTCCGCTATTCTCTTGCCAATCATTAAAAACATTCCGAAAAACCACCACCAGATCAGAAGAAGATACGGAGGAA
>JALVQI010000243.1 GCA_027031485.1 Candidatus Aminicenantota bacterium
TATCTTCACCCACCGGGTACCTGAATTAAGTTTCACCCAGTGGGTGAAGAAATTTAATTCCAACATATGGTGGTGATAATATGCAACAAAAATTAAAAAAAATCAAGGTTGGGAAACTTACAAAAGGGACTCTCACAAGGAACGCTGAACTTTTGGTATTACTTACACTATTTAAGATTACCGAAGGATATAAGATAATAGGGAAATATATGGAAGGATTATTTAAAAGAGATAAGGGAAAGAGAGCGGGGAAAGTAAAATGTTCTCTTTTGGGGAGCAGACTCTTATAGTGGCAAGCATAAGATATGGATTGAAAGAGGCGGTGTTGGTAGTGAGGAAGAGGAGATATCTTATATTAAGATTTAATCGTGAGTATAGGTATTATGATTTATGGAAGCGGTTATTAAGGATAAATACATAAGCTTCATATTCACGAAAAGATAAAGTTAATGAATGAATAAGAATTGGAGTGAGACAGTATGTCTGAAGAAGGTGGGAAACCAGTAATTTTTTAAAAAAAGAGAAATTTATTACTGATTTTCTCATTAATATATAAAAAAATCACTGCTTTTCTCCTTCTTACTTCTCTAATCAGATTTTCAACGTTATGTATTAACAATTGATTTCCAACATTATAGATAATTATATATATTTGTGTGTGTTGATTTTCAATATAATCCCACTTCTACTCCGGCAACAAACCATAATCCTGGCATGGGAATTCCTCCGACTTCAACATAGGTTTTGTTTGTAATATTGTTCGCTTTAATATAAATCTCCGCTTTTTTACTAAGTTTTTTATATAAAGATGTATCGATAACAGTGTATTCGTATCCCGATAATCTCCTGTTGTATCTGAGCTCCCACCTCTGCTTTATATTAATAAAAAAGTTGTTCTCAATACGTAGTAAAAATTGTGTGTTAAGATTATCTAAAATATATTTTGTCTCTTTTCCTTCCGTATTAAAATCTGACTTCAAGTATATGTAATTCATTCTGATATTACTTAAAAATCTTGCTTTGAGATTTAAAAAAACGGTAAATTCGGCACCTTTCGTATCTGTTTTTGCTATATTTTCAGCATGCCATAATCCTTCCGGCTTATCTCTTACCCAATCTATCAAATCCTCTGAATATCTTTTAAAAACAGAGATATTTATCTTGCAGGATTTCTTGGAAAATTTCAAACCTGTTTCAAATTCGGTTGATTTTTCAGGCTGAAGAGAAGGGTTTCCACTGTTTGCAGGGGAAAGATAGTATAATTCAGTATAGGTCGGTATTCTGAATGATTTTCCTATGTTCAAAAAAAGGTCGGTCGAATTGTTAAGTCTGTAATTTAATGTTACGGATGGGATAGGTTCCCAACCCCAACCTGAGTAATGATAAAGATACAGTGCCGTGTCAATATATAATTTTCCCGTTAAATCTTTTCTCTGCTCCAAGAAAAGGGATGCTGTTTCTCTTTGATGATTACCCAAAGAATTACTTTTAATATGATCCTTCTCAAAATTTCCCCCTATTACTGTTATCCCGAATTTTGTATTAAAAGATATTTGAGATTCAATCCCGTTAACATCCGTTTTATGTTTGTTTCTATACCATTCGGGATTAAAACGGTCGAGTATGAAATCATCGTGATGCTCGATATGATAAAATTTCATTTTCAATTTAAGGTTTTCGGCTCTGAAGTTTAAACTTCCGTTTATAAATCCCCCCTTTGTGTTTTCCCATTGATTTGGGAATTTTTTCGTGTAAAAACTGTAAGCTCCGAATTTTTTATCGGAATATCCTGCGGAAACGGATATATCAAAATTATTACCACTGAAATTTGTTTTTCCGAAAATTTTTAATTTATTGAACTCTGTTCCCTCTCTGTAGCCTGCCGATATTGATTTTTGAAAAGAGAAAAAATTTCGAAATTTTTTTATCAAAAAACTTAAACTTGCTCCGTATGATTTAGTATTAAAACTCCCATACTCGGCGGTTGTTTTAAGCTCATCTTTTTTGACTGTTTTTGTGATTATATTTATTATGCCTCCGACCGCATTTGCTCCGAAAGAGCTTGAACCATTCCCTTTAAGAATCTCTATTCTTTCGACATCATTAAGTTTTATCGGAAAATCCAAATTATGGTGTCCTGTCTGAGGATTGTTGAATTTTACTCCATCTATCATTATAAGAATCTCTTTAAATCCCGCTCCTCTCAAACTTACATCTGCTTGTATGTCCGAAATTCCCCTTCTTCTTAAGTCAATTCCTCCCACATATTTGAGAAGATCGGTTATGCTATTAGCAGGGCTTTTATCAATATCCTTTCGTGAGATTATTACAATGTATCTTCCCGTATCATTAAGTTCATAAGGTATTCTTGAAGCGGTGACAACTAAGGATTCGTTTATTTTTATTTGTTCATCTTTAGAAAATAGATTGCTCGTAAAAAATAATAGTATGATTACCACAACAAATGATTTGAAACTCCTGTTTTTCATACCTATAATCCCTTCAAAAAGATATAATAATATCACATTATGATTTCTAAATAAATTCTCCCCTCTGCGTCAAAAATAATCTTACCGAAACGGATAAGTTTAGTCAAAAAAATCATACCGAAAAGGAGGAAGAAAAGATGAGAAGACTTGAAAAAACTTTAAAAAAAGGTTATCACCTCCAAAAAAA
>JALVQI010000244.1 GCA_027031485.1 Candidatus Aminicenantota bacterium
AGCCTTGAATTGGAAAACATTAAGCTTGATCAAAATTTGAGTAAAAAACTTTTCACAAAAAGATTCTTAAAAAGAAGGGTTAAATAGAGGTGAAAAGATGAAAAGAAAATTTTTGTCTCTTTTTATCATAATAATGTTGGGTTTTTCAATCCCTGCTGTATCCTCTGAAAAAGATTTGAGTGTTTCGGGAAGGATCAAGCTATTTAGTTCGCTCTTTCTTAACAAAAATTCGGAAGGAGATTTTTTCTCCCATGATTCAGGGGATTTTGCTCTCAAAAGAGTTGAAACAAGGGTAAAGATTGCAGGAAGTTTAAATGATAATATATCTTTTAACCTGAGGTTTGATGCATTTTCAAATTCAGGAACACTTTTTCAGGAAAACGGATTCCCTGAATCGGGAATTTTAAGCACTCCTTTTTCTTCGGAATACTTTGAGTTAAATCTTTATGAAGCAAATGTAACAATTTCTGATTTTTTAGTGGAAAATCTTGATCTCACAGTCGGGAAACAGAGAATCTCATGGGGGACAGCGGATAAAATAAATGTTGTGGACAATCTTAATCCCATTGATTTTGCAAACTTCTTTTCCTTTGACCCTGATCATGCTTTTGAAAGAAGGCCTCAAACAGCTCTTAATTTTGAATACTATATGGGAGAAAGCTCAAAACTTCAATTAGTCTGGCTTTTGCAGCATCAAATCGCACCACTGCCCTACGGATACACACTTCTTACGAAAACAGCAATGAACATAAAAGAGGTAAAAATTGAAAGTGATTGGAATAACAATATAAAAGATTCAAATTATGCATTAAGATTTTCAACAAAGATTATGAATATTGATCTTGGCATCTCATATTACAGAGGCAATATGAATCTCCCTGTTTTAAAAAGTTTCACTCTCACTCCTTTCCCCGCAGGGGAGTTCTTTTACGGAAAAGAAAAAATTGTAGGGTTTGATCTTTCAACAGTGATAGGTGGTGCAACACTATGGGGGGAGATGGCATACATAATGCCGGATGAATCCCATGGTTTTATTCAAATACCTATTGTCATAAACAATAATATTGCGGGTGTTCGGAATGTGAAATTCAGATTGTTTGAAAAGGGATTTTTCAAATATGTTGTGGGAGGAGATTACAATTTTTCACATGGTTTTTACTTAAACATACAGTTCTTACACGGTTTTTTTGATGAATACGATTATACAAAAGATGCTGAAACCTATTTCAGAAAAAAGAAGGGAGAATTTTTCGGAGAATTATCAAATTATATTATTCCCGCCCTTGAATACAAATTTCACCACAATGATTATAAGATAAGATTAGCCGGGATTGTGGAAATTTCGGATAAAACCGCTTATATTCTGACACCTCAACTTGATTTAAGAATTTCAGACGGATTAATGATGACAGCGGGAGGATTTTTTGTTATTTCAGGGGATGAAACCAATACAAAATTCGGTGAATTTAAAAAGGATAAACTCTTTTACTTAGGATTAAAAATTGACTTTTAGCTTATAAATCTCTTTCTTACCAGATCAACTACTTTTTGCGATGACTCTTCCACCGAAAGTCGCTCTGTATCCAGAACAAGATCAGGGTTTTCAGGCTCATCATAGTCGTCCGAAACTCCGGTAAAATTTTTTCTTTTACCCTCCATGGCTTCCTTATATACACCTTTTTTATCCCTTTTCATGCAGGTTTCAATAGAAGCTTTAACATAGATCTCAACAAAATTTTCAGTCATATCTCTTAAACAGTCTCTTGTTTCCTTATATGGAGAAACAAATGAAGCAACCACCGATGTATGATTCTTTTGAAGTCTTTTAATTAAAATCCCGACTCTCTTTAAATGTATATTTCTGCTCTCTCTGTCAAAGCCTATTTCAGGAATCAAATCCCTGATGTCTTTACTGTCAATTCTCTCTATGGGAATATAATCATATTTTTTTAGTTTTTCAAAAACAGCATCAGCTATGGTTGTCTTTCCGGATTTAGGCAAACCTGTAAACCATAGCACGAACGGTTCTATCTTCTTTTTCCCTATCTTTATTTTATTCCACAATCTTTCATGAATAAAATAGATGATAATTTTCGCCACACTTTCTACCGCTCCCGCGGCAATAGCAAGATCAAGTCTTTTAAAAAATATATAAACTATAATAGTTGTGGTTGTTGTGGCAAAAATTCTCCACGAAATAGCTTTCAGAAGGGATCTCTTTTTTGTTTCAATATACATTTTAGATTATATTTTAATTGGAGTTTTTTGTAAATAACCCCCTTTGCCCCCTAAAAATTTTTTAAATCTTAAGAGCAATATCCGGTCTGTCTGTTATAATTCCACCGACTTTTATTTTTTTAAATTTTCTTATTAACGCTGGATCATTTACAGTCCATACAATGATCGGTTTGTTCAACTTATTTAATCTATTAAAAAAATATTTCATAACAGAATAATGAATGATAATAAAATCGGCTTTAGTTTTTCTCATTCTACTCAAGGAAAAGTATTCTTTTACACTCTTTAACTTTCTTTTGTTTTTATGTATTAATAGTCCTGTTTTTATCTTTTTATCCAAATCCTTCACCTTAGCCACTGTTTTTTCCGAAAAAGATGAAATAAAAAATTCATTATAATCCAAATATTGTTTAATTATTTG
>JALVQI010000245.1 GCA_027031485.1 Candidatus Aminicenantota bacterium
GACATGCTATAATCACCACTCCTTCTACTGCAACAGGCTTTACTGAAATAGATACTAAAGGTTTAACATCTATATCTTGGGGCTTTCCTTTTAGAGAAAACCAAGGGATACACCACAGCCCCCAAGGATCAACATAATTCACAGGATTATTATTCACAAATCTGTAAAGATTCAGTCCTCCAGCTATTCCTATGGGATCCTCTGTTATAAATCTTCCTCTCAGAGGGTCATAGTATCTATGGTAATAGTAATAGAGACCTGATTCTGTGTCGTAGTATTTTGATTGAATGTTTATCATTTTAGTCTTTTATTTCTTTTTCGACAATCTCTTTTTTTGCAGGATAAAACATTAAAAACAAAAATCCAAACGGAAGGAAACAAATAAATGGGTATTTAAGGTTCTTATATCCTTTTTTTCTCATATATAAGATTGAGTAGAAAAAAAACAAGAAACTTAACGATAAATAATTGTAAACAAAATATTTAAGAAGAGAAGGATTGTTTCCGAAACCATATATAATAAGATTAATGAAAAACAATATAACTATAACCAAAATAATTCCATCGGATATTAAATACTTAAAAAAATATTTTTCGTATTCGTCTCTTACACTCTCTTTCAACATTGTTCTGTTTATCCCTGTGCTTAAATCGTTTTTAAATCCTATCGCTTCTAATTTTTTTGAAAATATCGAAATTCTTAATAAATAAAACACTAAGCTGAATATTATTAATATAGAAATTTTTATAGGCAAATTACTGGTTTTTATTAAAATTAGCTTTAAAAAATTTTCTTTAAAAATAAGATACATTGCCATTATAATAATGAGTTCTAATAAAAATATTATAAAATGATATAGAAAATATTTTTTCTTATTCTTTATATAACAAAATGGATTAAAATTTTTTCCTTTTTCTACAAATCCTTTCTCTAATAATTCTATAAAGAAGATAAAAGTAAAAATAAGTAAAAACATTGAAGAAAAAGTTAATAAAATAAATATGATATTAATATTTTTATTTTTACTTGGAATAAATTTGTTTATTTTATCAAGTGCTAAAAATAATACAAAAACATAATTTAGTGCATAAAGTATAAAAATAATCGCCAAATTATTAAAAAAACTTCTTAATGCTTTATATTGCTTCATTTATTTTCTCCATATCAATAATTTATCTTTATTTCTTGACGCAATTCCTCAATTTCCACCAACAGTATCCTTCCAAACCTAATGTAATCAATGCTCCAAGAGTTGAGGCTTTAGATGTTAAACTGGATGGTAAAGTCCCCGTCACAACAACTGTTTCATTCATCAAAGGCGTGGTCTTATCCAAAAAATATATAGGTTGGTTCACCCACCATGTGTATTGCCAATTAAAAGCATATTCCCATGTTGCTAACATATTAGAAACAAATCCGAGATAAACCCCCGAATCTGATGGGTTTAATACACAGTTCATGTATTCACAAATACAATGACTTGCTCTTCCACTTACAACATCATCCCAAAAACCTTCAGCTGTATATTGAATTACATTCGCTAAAAATGATTGATAACCTTCACTCTGGTTTCCACTCCATGTCAATCCATTCATCCCCGAGTGTTGGTTGTTATATTTATAAGATGTTCCTCCCGGTAATGGAGCATCTGTAAATAGCCCCAACGGGTCTATATTCATCACCGGATTATTATTCACAAACCTGTAAAGATTCAGTCCTCCGCTTATTCCTATTGGATCTTCTGTTATAAATCTTCCTGTGTTGGGATCATAATATCTGTGGTAATAGTAATAAAAGCCGCTCTCTGAGTCATAGTATTTTGATTGGAAAGTTATCATTTTATTAATTCCCGATTCACGATTTCCCGTAAAAAATAAAAACAATGAACCAAACACAAGAAACTCCGATTCACCATTCACAATTCACCATTCACAATCTTCCTTATCTCTTCTTCGGATCTTTTTGAGAATATGCTTTCCGGACCACCGGCTTTTTTCGATTTTTTAAAATATTCCAGAGCCTTTTCGTATTCACCTTTGTGCTTCAGGATTATGCCGAAGTGGTAGAAAAACGGAGAAAATGAAATTCTATATTCAAAATTTCTGTTTTTTTTCAGCAATAAACTAATACTTTTCAATGCCATATTAAAGTATTTATTCATTTCTTTTTTCTTTCCGTTTTTATAATATATCCAAGCAAAAGTAATATAAACAATCCCTTTGTAAACATCCCATATTCTTCTATGTTCTTTTTGTAGAATTAATTGAGCTTTATTTATAAATCCTATAGATTTCTCAAAAGCCATCCTTTCTTCTGCATACAACAAAGCTAATATGATTAAGTCATTAGGGCTTTCTGTTTTTCTCAGACTAATTGACTTGTGTTCGTTCATTATTGCTTGTTTGTTTTTACCCAACATTGTATAAAATAATCCTAAATTAGAATACGCCTTCCAATCCTTGGAATTTATTAATATTGCTTCTTCCATTTCTTTGGCTGCATTTGTAAATTCTCTATATTCATATAGTTTTAAGGCTTTATAATATTTTCTGTAGTATGGACTTATTAAAATTAATAAAGGTTTTTTTATAATCGTTAATAGAAACCAAGCTATAGGAATTAATAAATATAAATATACAA